>JABFQP010000004.1 GCA_019685655.1 Candidatus Bathyarchaeota archaeon A05DMB-5
CCAAATGCCTTGTCGGGTAAGTTCCGACGTGCATGAATGGATCAACGAGGGCCCCGCTGTCCTCGCGTAGTACCCGGTGAATCCACATAACGTGGACGAACAGTCCACGGTCTCCCAGCGGGAAAAGAAGTCCCTGTGGAGTTTTACTGCAGCCTGCCGCTGGAATACGGCTGCGGATGCAGAGTGTAGACGGGAGCCGTCGATCCTGGTTTCTCCGGGAACTGGGGGAGGCGAAAATGGAACACCGTCCTTCTGCAACCGTGTTTCTAACCGGCGCCTTCGGGTGCTGAGACAACGGTAGGTGGGCAGTTCGGCTGGGGCGGCACGCCCTTGAAAAGATATCAAGGGCGCCCTAAGGTCGGCTCAGACGGGACAGAAACCCGTCGTAGAGTGCAAAGGCAAAAGCCGGCCTGACTGGATCCTCCACAGTAAGGGATCCAGGGGCGAAAGCCGGGCCTAGCGATCATCCATGTCCCCCTTGGTGGGGGCTGGATGTGTCAGAAAAATTACCCTAGGGATAACAGGCTCGTCGCGGGCGAGAGTCCCCATCGACCCCGCGGCTTGGTACCTCGATGTCGGCTCTTCCTATCCTGGCCCTGCATAAGGGGCCAAGGGTGAGGCTGCTCGCCTATTAAAAGGGAACGTGAGCTGGGTTTAGACCGTCGTGAGACAGGTCGGACTTTATCTGCTGGGAGTGCTGGCTGCCTGAGGGGAAAGGGTCCCCAGTACGAGAGGAACGGGACGCTGTGGCCTCTAGTTTACCGGTTGTCCGATAGGGCAAACGCCGGGCAGCCACGCCGCTGAGGATAAGGGCTGAAAGCATCTAAGCCCGAAGCCTCTCCCGAAAATAGGCAGCCAATCCCCTTTTTGGGGACGAGGGCTCCCATAGAAGATGGGTTTGATGGAGCCGGGGTGTACGCCGGAAGACTTCGGTCGACCGGTTTAGCCTGCGGCTTCCAACCGCCTGAGGTGTTGGGCCGTAAAGGGTGGTGTCTGGGCGATTTTGAAGTGGTGAGAGAATAGTGTGGGTGTGTTGGTTGCTTGTGCATGGTGTTGTTGTGTATTTTTGTTTGGTTTTGGAGTTATGGTTTTTAATTAGGTTTAGTGATAGATTGTTCTTCGAAAGGTTGTGTGGTGCTGGTTTGCCGTTGCGTTATGTTGAGGCTTTGGATGTTAAGAGGTTGGTTGATGAGATTGTGGATTGTTTGGGTTTGTTTCATGTTGTGCCGCAGTTCGTTTATTGTTATCGGAGTTTTGGTTCGGAGTCTAAGCGTGTGATTGCTCGTATTCATGGGTTGAGTAGGATTTGGCAGGAGGCGTTGAGGAAGCATGCGGCGTATGTTATTGAGGTTGTTTCTGAGCGGTATGATCAGTTGAGTGAGGAGGAGAAGGAGAAGACGGTGATTCATGAGTTGTTGCATATTCCGAAGGGGTTTTCTGGGGGTTTTCGTCCGCATAAGGGTTATGTTGAGAAGGCGGAAGTGGAACGGCTGCATCGATTATTTGTGAAGCGGAGAGCTTTGAAAGAGTAGATTTTGGCAAGATTGCAAAGTTTTTTCTTTCATAAGTAATGTGTTTTTGTGCTCTGCGTAGCTATACCCCCCTTATAAATAGGTTGAATTATGGGTTAGAATATTAGAGGGAAAATTTTAAGGCAACAAGCGATAAAGACTATTGCATGCCAGAGTTCACTTTTGAAGGAACAGCCAAATGGAAAAGCGGCACAGAATGCGACCTATCCATAAAGGGCAAACACATTGTCACGGTTAGTCCGCCGCCAGAATTCGGCGGGAAACAAGGCTACTGTGTTCCAGAAGAAATTTTCGCCGCCTCATTAGCCTCATGCATGAACACGATTTTCCTATTAATCGCAAAAAACTCTCAGTTGGCTCTGAAGAATCTGGAAACAAAAACAACCGTGAAAATGAACGTGGAGGGTCTTGAAAAGCTCATCTTCACACACGTTCACTTTGACATGGCGATTAAGCTGGAAAAGGATGACGAATGGAACCGCAAAAAAGCGAACGCAGTCTTTAAAATGACTGAGAAAATATGTCCACTTAGGCAGTCGTGGGGAGAAAAAGTCCCAATAACGTTTAAGCTAACCTTTCAATAGGACTTAGGCAAGCCTAACACGTGCTGTCCAATGAACGCCAGAGCCATTTGATGCGTCACTGGCGCTAAGCGTATCAAGTTTACTTCGCGCCACCACCGCTCAACATCATACTCCACAGCATAACCGTAACCGCCAAAAGTCTGCATTGCATGATAAACAGCACTAATGCCCGCTTCTACAGCAGCAACCTTAGCCATGTTCGCCTCAGCACCGCATTCTTGTCCCTTATCATAAAGCCAAGCAGCCTTATAATTCAGCAAATGTGCAGCTTCAATCTTTGCCTTAGCATCAGCAAGCGGAAACTGAACAGCTTGATGCGAACCAATAGGCGCCTCAAACACTCTGCGTTCTTTCGCGTAATCAACCGCTTTCTTAATCGCCAAAAGTCCAATACCGCAAGCAGCAGCAGAAAAACTCATTCTCTCTGGATTAAGCGTGTCCAAAACAAAATACCACCCCTTATCCACCTCGCCTAAAAGGCAATCCTTGGGCACTCTAAGGTCGCTAATATACATTTCAAAAGTCTTCGAATAGTTAATTCCATGCTTCTCTATTGGGATAATCTCCACAGCAGGATTAGGCAAATCCACAACAAAAAGGCTTAAACCCAAAGTGCGCTTAGCAACCTTATCCACGGGCGTGGTTCTCGTCACAAGCAACATTCCTTTAGCCCGGTCAGCACCAGAAATAAACATTTTCTGACCATTAACCACATACTCTTCCCCTTCAAGTTTAGCCGTGGTGCTAATGTTTAACGTGTTCGTTCCAGCATCAGGCTCTGTTAAAGCCAAACAAAACTCCATTCCCTTAGCAATTTGCGGCAAATACTTCTGCTTCTGTGCCTCATTACCATGCTTAACTATGGATAAACCACCGAAAACAGAACTTAAACACAAAAACCACTCACCAGCCAACCCGCAACCTTCAGAAGCCAAAGTCTCCATAGCCAAAATCATCTCAAACATGCCCATGCCACCGCCACCATACTTTTCTGGAATCACAATGCCAGGAAAGCCCGCTTCAACCAAACTTTTCCAGAAATCCTCTGGAAACTCGTGCTTCTTATCCTTCTCACGCCAATATTCAGGACCAAAATCTCGCGCAATATCGCATGCCGCTTCAACAATCATTTTCTGCTCGGCTGTTAATTCAAAATTCAAAGTCATCTCTCACCTAAATTCACTGTTAAGTATTGGCTAAAAGCTTCCATACAATTTTAAACTTTCGCCGAAAAATCGCAAGAACCAATGAAGCAGAGGGTTACAACAAAAAAAGGAGAAAGTTTGCATACGTTTTATCTTGCTAATGCTCCGCCTATAAGCCCACCAATAGCAGCTATTATTGCTCCAAAAATGCCGAGAAGAACCGCTGCAACCGCCACAAGTAATCCTAACAGAAAGCCTATAAACCCGCCAAGCAACCCACCCAAAAGCCCACCTAAAGCAACCAACCCGATAGCTATAAGCACAGCAATTATGAGCCCTCCCAAAATTCCAGCAAGAAAACCAGCCAAAGCACCTTTCCACAAGCCTTTAGCTATCAACCCAGCAACCAATCCGCCAATAAAATGACCAATTATCGGAAGCGCCCACCCAATAGCAACGATAACCACAAAGCCTGCAAAAGCTCAAGCCACAAACTGCCAGAGCCATTTCCCAAATCAACATTTCTCCTCATCGCTTTCGTTAACAACTATTATCCTCATCACATATAGGCATATTCCTCGAAAAAAGAAAAAAGAGGAAAAAACTTAGTCAATAAACAGTTTTTTGCTTTTCTTTGCTAGAACCGCAATTGCAATTGAAAGTGCCATGAAAATCATTAAGAGAGTAATTGTTGGAAATTCTGGAATCACTTGATATGCATAGTTTAGTCCGCTATTATCTTTGGTGGCTGTATTGCCGACGTTATCGCTGGCAGAGATTTTGAAACTAACCCATGTGCCGTAGAACTGTTTCGGAAGCAGTGCTTCAAAAAGACCCGATGTCGAATTATAGTTCATCTTTGTATTTGCCCATGTTGTTCCATTGTCAAAACTGTAGAGGAGGCTCACAAGATTGCTGTTTACTCCGCTTCCAGAGTCGGTCACATTTGCATAGACAGTTACCAGTTCTCCTTGGTTGATGTCTCCCGTTGGGTAATGTGTAGGCGTCTCTATCGTTGGAGAAGTCTTGTCAAGAAACATCGTTGCCGTTTTGAAGGTTTCCTCATTTCCAAAATTGTCCACACTGTAGTATTTTATCGTGTGACTGCCATCTGCCAAGCTTGAAAGAGTGAAAGGACTTCCATAAACTTGCCATGAGCCACCATCAATTTTATAATAAGTTGCAGAAACTCCAGACTCATCATCATGGGCTGATAGAGAAATTTTAGACGTTGCAGATAGCCAGTCTTTTCCAGCAGAGGAATATGCCGTGTAGCCTAAAGATGTTGAAGGCGGTGTCTTGTCAACAAACGCTATTGTCAACCAAACGTCATAATAATCTGTGTTTAAATCTCTAGCCATGTCAACTATGAAAATTCTTCCATCAAGTACTGCAATCTCTGGGTTCCTGTTGGAGGAGTAGAACCACTCCTGAAAGTTGAGAGTACCGTTCATATTAGTTATTCGCGTTTCCGGAATGATTTTGTTTCCAGTTGCGTTGACCAGCGCATAATAAATGTCTGTGTAATCCCCACCTTCAAAACGGTTAATCCAAACAATGTGCGCCATATCGTGAGTGTCAACAGCTATGTTTGCCAAGAAAGATTGAACACCGTCATCTTCAGAAATTAACATTTCATCAACGACTTTTATTACATCCGGATCAGCAGAATCTCCGCTTCTATCGTCTAAATAGGGGTTGATTTTCATGTAGAAAATATCTGTTTGCGGTTGCGTTGAGCTGTTGTGCCATGCAATGTGAATCATGTCATGGGAATCTATGTCCACAAATGGTCTAGTATGCCTCCATGTCTCGTTACTGTTTGTCAGTTGAGTGTTGTTTATCAATGTGTTTCCGGTACTTCCATCAATCATAGTATACCATACATCTCGCCAACTACCGCTGTCAGTCCAGTTTTGTGTAACGAGGAACACGTGCGCGTTGCCGTGAGAATCCACAACAATCTCAGGTTCGCTCCAATCGACGTCAATGTAAAAACCAGCAGTAACGTTAACTTCTGGAAGAACTATTACTCCATTTTTGTCCATCACAAGATAATGTAACTCGCCCATCGCAGCCCATGTGTCATTATCGAACCATACAACATGAACTCTGTCTGAAGAATCAACAGCAACGTTAGCGGCTCGCGATTTGCTGGCATCTTCTGTACTAATTATTGTTTCCGGTATAACCGTTATATTCGCGTAGTCAGCCGCACTGCCATCCATGTCGTCCAAGTACGGGTTTATCTTCAAATATACGACTTCTTGCTGGTACAGCGTCGTGTAGTTTGTGTAGTCTGGCCAAGGATCATAAATGGATTGTGCATGAAAAACTATGTGAACATTGTTATCTGAATCAACACCTATTGATGCTCTCCGAGCATGATATGAAGTAGCATTCATATTGGGGTCAAGGCATGTCTCGTTAATCAGCGTGTTGCCATAGCGGTCCACCATCATATAGTATAAAATAGCAGTGTCATTTCCAATCCATACGATGTGAAGGTTACCGTTATGGTCAAGGCTATTGAAGGAGCTTCTTCCTAATGCCCACTAGATATCTGCGTTAACTCTTTATAGATGACAACCGGATCGTACTCGGCACTTGTATGTGGAGCGAGAAAAGTTTGCAATGTCAAAATGAGCGACATAATTAAAAGAGTCGCCAGATACATCATCTTAACTTTAGAATTATTTTTCATCTATATTATCTCCAGATTTTGATGTTAACCACATTTTTGTGTGTAGCTATTAAATCTTTTGTATACTTCTTTTAGAGCGTTTATTCTAAGTCTTCAATAACCTTGAAACATCAATTCTTATATGGAATAACTGTCGAATTATATGTGTATATTTCGCTTCCCTTTATCGGAATGTGCGTTGGATGAGAAAAACAATATTCAAAAAACTTGAAGCGCAAGGACTAATAGCAAACTACAACCACTACAGAAAAAACCTGCCTCCAAAACTTCCAGAAAGAGTCTTCATCTGGGACGAAACCCTGAGAGAAGGCGTCCAAACACCCACGGTATATCTAACATACGTTGAAAAGGTAAAACTCGCCAAAATGCTGGACGAAATGGGCGTAGCCCTCATAACTGTTGGATTTCCAGCAATCTCCGAAGAAGAAAAAAGCGACGTTAGAAAAATCGCAAACGAAAGCTTCCAACAAGCACGCCTCGCAGCATCTGCACGCACAATAAAAAGCGACATAGACGCTTGCCTAGAATGCGGAATAAGAGAGCTTATGATATTCACACCTTTCAACGGACTGAACCTTCAATACAGACTAAAAATGACAAAAGAACAAGTACTACAGAAAACCACCGAATCCATAGAATACGCAAAAAAACACGGCGCAACCGTAAACTTTGTTTTAGAAGACGCAACAAGGACACCAATAGAAGAGATTATACAAATCTTCGAAACCGCAATAAAAGCAGGAGCAAGTCGCTTAGTAATAGCAGACACAGTTGGCTTCCTAAGACCCTTATCAATGCGCTATTTGATTTCGCACGTAAGAGAGGAACTCCTAGAAAAAACCAAGAAGGAAATCCCACTTTCCATCCACTGCCACAACGACTTCGGCTTAGCCACAGCAAACACCCTAGCAGCAGTTGAGGAAGGCATAGCCTACGTTCACACGTGCATTGCAGGATTTGGAGAAAGAGCCGGAGTCGCACCATTCGAAGAAGTAGTCACCGCATTAGAACTGCTCTACAACATAGACACAGGCGTAGACATGAAAAAACTTTACAGACTCTCACAGTTAGCCGAAAAAAGCTTTGCATTGCCAATACAATATCACAAGCCCATAGTAGGCGACAACACGTTTTCATACGAAGTCGACGAATACATCCACGGCATGCTCGCTCATCCGCTAATATACGAACCCTTCCCACCCGAAATCATCGAGAGAGGAACAACATTCTTTTTCGGTAGACAAACCGGAAGACAAACAGTAGAAAGCCGTTTGGCATCCGCGGGAATTAAAGCAACACCATGGCAAATAGACGAAATAGTAAGACGAATAAGAACAATGCAGGAAAGCATGGACAAGGGCGGAGCGCAAATGACATTCTACCAAATCAAAAAGCTAATGCGAGAACTAAGGAAAGGGTTAACAGAAGAGGAATTCTGGAGAATTACTGAGCAAGTCACGAAACAAAAACCTAAACTTCCAACACCCACTTGACGCTTTTAGCTTGTTGCCTTGCAACCATTGAACTAACCTTTCTGAAGTTCCGGAAGAATCTTCTCAAAATAATCAAGAGATTCCGGGTTAATCAAAGCCTCTCGATTTATGACAGGCTTACCATGAATTATGTTCCAAACGGCAATCTCAACTTTTTTCATGTTAAAAGTGTAAGGAATGTCTGGCGCTTCGATTATTAAAGCTGGCACGTGCCGTGGAGAAGCATTTTCTCGCAGAGTTTTCCTAATCTTATCTTTCAAAGCCTCTGTTAGGCTGTATCCCGGAGCAATTTTAACGAACAGGATTATGCGTTGGTCTCCCTTCCATTCTTGCCCAACTGCTAGGCTGTCAGCAATTTCCGGCAGTTTCTCCACGATGTTATAGATTTCAGCTGTGCCTATGCGCACTCCGGAAGGCTTTAAAACAGCATCAGAGCGTCCGCAATGGGTTACGCCGCCTGTGTCGCCGTGGACGATTATGAAGTCGCCGTGCCGCCACACGTTTTTGTTCGGATAAAATCTGAAGTATGCGTCTAAATACTTCTCGTTATTTGGGTCGTTCCAGAAATAAAGTGGCATTGAAGGCGCCGGTGCTTCACAAACAAGCTCTCCCTGCTTATCAACCACGGCATTGCCCTTTTCGTCATAAGCTTTAATTTTCATCCCTAACGCTGGAGCTTGCAGTTCGCCGGCGTATACTGGAAGAGTCGGGCTTCCAGCGGTGAAACAACCGTTGATGTCTGTGCCGCCGGCTATCGAATTGAAATGCAAATCCTTTTTGATTGCTTTGTAAACGTACTCGAAACCTTCCGCTGACAAGGGCGAGCCGGTCTGGGAAATTTCACGAAGCGAAGACAAATCATAGTCTTTGCATGGCTGAACATTTTGGCTTTTTAGAAAGTTTATGTAGCTTGCGCTGCAGCCAAAAATGGTTATTTGTTCATTTTGAACTAACCGCCACATGGCATTAGCGTCAGGATAGCATGGGTTTCCATCATACAACACTATGGTGGCTCCCACGGCTAAAGAGCTTAAAAGCCAGTTCCACATCATCCAACTACAACTTGTAATATACATGATTACGTCTTCACGTTTCAAATCCGTGTGAAGTATAAGTTCTTTTAAATGGTTGACGAGGATTCCGCCTGCTCCTTGCACCATACATTTTGGCTTGCCAGTCGTCCCAGAAGAAAACATAATGTACACGGGATGGTCAGAAGGCAACTGTTCAAACTTAATCTCTGGACGTTTCTCCTTCGACAAGAAGTCATCGTAATATGCCGCGTTAGGAATGTTGCTGACGTCTGGTTCATCTTCTGCAAACGAGGCAACAACAACCTTTTTGAGCGAAGAAATCTGCTTAGCGATTCTTTCCACATTAGACAAGATACTGAAGGTTTTTCCTTTATACCAGTACCCATCAGCCGTAAACAAAACCTTAGGCTCAATCTGACCCAAACGGTCCAGCACTGCTGAAACGCCTAATTCTGCACCGCATGAAGCCCACACTGCACCGACGCTTGTTGCAGCAAGCATTGCAGTGGCTGTTTCGATTAAATTCGGCATGTAGGCAACCACGCGGTCTCCCGGAGCAACGCCTATCTCGCGTAGTGATTTGGCAAGACGAGCAACTTTATCATATAATTCTGCATAGGTTATTTTCGCTGTTTTTTGGTTTTCGCCTTTGAATATGAAAGCTGTGTGGTTGTCTCTGTATCTTAGAAGGTTCTCTGCAAAATTCAGTTTTGCTCCAACAAACCATTTTGCTCCTGGAAACTTGTTTAAGTCGTCAACCACTTTTTCGTATTTGCGTGAACATATAACCTTACCGAACTCCCACATGCTTGACCAAAACTTGGGTATGTTCTCGATTGACCAGTTGTAAAGTTGAAAGTAAGAACTTATCTTCAAAGAGTGCTTCTTGTTAACAAAATCAATAAACTTGGTCATATTCGCCTTTTGTGTGCGTTCCGCGGAAGGTTTCCAAAGCAGTCTTCCCATAATCTTATCCCATGCAGCAAAAACTCAACTAAGCTTTGTTTCTCGGTATGTAAATGCCTTGAGGGTCTATCTCCCTAAGAAGCTTAAGCTCTTCATAAGTTGGCAATTCCGTTGTCGGCACTTCTTTTGGCACAATTAAGTCAAAGCCACTATTCTCCAACACTTGCTCCACCGCAACACCCGGATGAACCGCAGCCAATCTAACTCTTTTAGTCTGCGGTTCAAAATCCATTTGGCACAAGTTTGTAACAACAAGCGATGGACCAACGCCACGCAGTCCAGCTTTTTCTCTTGCTCCGGGTCCGTTTATGAAGCCTGGGCTTGTCATGTAATCGAGTTTTTTCACCATTTTTCTTTTTTCATGAGTCATTATGATTACTATGCGTTTGGCTGATGAGACTATGTCGTTTCCTCCGCCGCTGCCTGGCAATCTAACGTTTGGCTTTTCGAAGGGTCCTATATACGTGGTGTTTATGTTTCCGTATTCGTCGATTTGTGCTGCGCCTACGAAGCCCACGTCCACATGTCCGCCTTGCAGCATTAAGCCTAATGTTTCGATTAAGCCGATTGCGCCTGATGCGCGATAACCTAGTCTTGAGTCGGCTATTGATAGGGCGATGTCTATGGCGTTTGAGTCTATGAATCCGGCTTCGTAAACTATTTTTGCGTTTGGCGCGTGTGTTCGTTTTGCTAGCATTGCAGCTATCATTGGCAGTCCAGTGCCTATGAAGACGACTTCGCCGTTTTTTATTGCTCTTGCTCCGCAAACAGCCATGAGCTCTAATGTGGTGAATTCGCCGAGTTGTGCGTATTTTTTCTTCATCTTGTTTTTCTCCCCTTTTTCTAGTATGGAAGCGGTCTTTTGGCTTTGAGTTTCTGCAGTCTTTCGTTTCCGATTTTTCTTAGGAAATCTTTATGGTCATCTACGCTTGTTATGTATTCACTGCAGTATTTTTGCCAGCCTTCTTCTGTTTTGCATTGCTCGTAGTACATGCGGATGTGCTCCATGTCGTAATCGTAATAATTGTAAACCATCATTGGATACGAGCCCCATGGGCATTCTACAACATGCGTTACGTAAATGTTTGGTATGACTGTTTGGTCTGGTTGAGAGCGGATAAATTCCGTGTCAACGATTTCTTCAGCCATAACGATTAGTTTTTTGCCGGCTCTTGCGCCTTCGATGTCTTCGCCTTTTATGCCGTCTATTTGAGCGTTGCCTTCACGGTCAACGCGTGAAACGTGGACTATGCTGAAGTCTGGGCGGACAGAAGGAACCAACACGACTTTTTCGCCAGTGAAGGGGCAAGTGATTACTTCTGCCTTTTTGGGTCTAAACTTCTTTTTCGCAAGCAAATCTGTGCCTAACATACTTTTTAAGGGCATGAACGGAACGCCTAACGCTCCGCCAAAGAAACGCAGAGCCATAGCCAAATTTGTGTAATCTTCAATTTGGATTGCACCTTCGCGGACTCTTCGCTGAATGTTTGGCGCTAAGCCTATGCCTTCAATGGCAAAAAATGCTAGTTCAAAGTGTGAAACCACGTAGGCGCCGGATAATATGTCGATGTCCATTTCGGAACCGCACGTGTAGATTGTGAGGTTGCGTTTTTTCTGTCTCACAAGTTCATGCGCAAAAGCCATAGGAGGACGTTGAAAGCCGAAGCCGCCCCAGAACAAATGCGCGCCGTCTGGAACAAGCTTTACTGCTTCCTTCAGCGTTATTCGTTTGTCTTCTACGGCTGCTTCCACCAAGCTTTTTCACCTACATCGGTTTTAGAAAAGCATTAACCTTATCCTACACATAGATTTTTCGACTAAAAACCCAGCCATTTTGAGATTTCCGTTTCCTTTTCTGTTTCCAATTTGATGCCCATTGGTTGAAAAGTTTGATTCAGAGCAGTTAACAAGTTTCGAATGTAATCCTCCACGTTTATTTCATACAAACTTCTCACAAACTCAGCCGGTTTTACAGTGAAGGTTCTTCCTTTATAATTGAATGATTTCACTTTGACAAACGAAACTGTATCCCATCTTTCCAGTTTCTTGCCAGAATCTATCAACTGCAGTGCACATTGGTATTGCTGCGCGGCAGTTTTCATGTCCGCAACTTTCTCGTTAGGGTCAAAATAAAGCCTAACAGTATAAACCAAATCTTCCAGCATAACTCGTCTACTCCTCAAATCTTCAACAGCCTTTTTAACGATATCTTTAATCACTTTCTTCGCTTGCTCAAAATCCTCAAGATTCCTAACTGTTGAAAGTGCCTTAACGCATTGCTGAAAAACTGTGTTTATGAACCTTGGAGCGTTAGACTTTATGGGCGTGACCCCTTTAATGTCGGGCGTTCCGTCTGGCAAGATTCCAAAATAGGCTTTTTTCGCTTTAGGCAAAACGCATAGGCTATAGCGTTTCTCCACAGCCAAATCCAAATTGAACCTTTCTTTTACTGCTTTGATTAGCCATTCCACCTGCTCGTTTGACGCGTTATCCAGAAATATGCTGTCTGTGTCGCCGTAAAGTGGTCTCAAACCTTTCTCTTCCGCCATTTTCCAAGTTTCCCTAAGTGAGTAACGACTATACCCAGTTATTGCATCAGCAAGTGGCGGACAAGCAACACCATGAATGCGAACTGTTACGCCATAACTGGAAACCAAAATCAACTTCAACAGCTTCGCTGCTACACTTGCCATTTTACGCTCTTCTTCTGGTAATGAAGTGTCCTTAGCGGCTGGCTTAAACAGTTTTATTCGCAAGTCCTTTAAAGCGCCAAAGAGAACAGAGTAAAAGCCTCTTCGCTTAGTGCACACGTGATAGTCAACTTCTGAAATCTTATTGCTTCTACATTCCATGTGTGCGCAATCCACCGTCTCATAAGATAAATTGAAACTGTCAATGCAGCTTGGATATAGACTCTCAAAATCGCAGACTACGGTGTTAAAGTAAACGCCTGGCGTAGGTGAAACAGTCAATGCTCCAATAACGCTGTGCGTGGGCTTTCCACGTCTAAGCTCCTCGGAAGTGGGAATGAGAATGCCATTCTTTCTTAAGTGCGTATAAATTATGGATTTTATCCAATCGCTCACACGCCTACTGTTTAACGCTTCGTTCAAGGGAATATTCGCTATTCTCGAAAGCATCCACGCAGAATAAACCCTTTCTTGGTCTATTTCCTCAACGCCTAGAATCTCTGGGCTTAGGTTTGGGATTGGTTGAGAAAGAAGCGTATACCAATAGAAAATCTGCGCATACTTCAAAGGGTCTTTCGCTTTGACCTCACTGAAAGTTTTCTCAAATTTTTCCTTCGTCTCAGCGGAAACGTCTGCAATCAGCTTCAACAGCTCTTCAGAATGTAAGGCTCCAAAAACCAAACCATTATCATAAACGTACGATTTTGAAAATTCAATTTCGCCTTCCCAAACTTGACGCATTCGCCTCGCTGCTTTCAGAGCAATCTTTGGATTCAGCCAAAAAACTTTCCCAAAAATCTTTTTTTCGCCAGTGAAGAGTTCTTTTTTTTCTGCAGTTTGGAGGTTGCCGCTAAAATATCGAATGACTTCTAAATCTTCGTTTGTTGGCGGATAAGGTATAAAGAAGTATGGTTTGTATTCGTCGTCGACGACTTCCTTGATTTTCCCATCAGCATCCACCAACTTCAGCTTTACCGCGTTTGTTTCCGTCACTGTTGCGTCGAGAAGATAAAAAGAGTTCAATATTCTTGTGCCTCGTGCAAGCCTAACTGTTTCCAAATCGTGACAAGCTCTTCTTTCGTTAAGGCATTTGGATAGTTGAATAGGGGACCGCGTGGCTTCTCATTGTAATATGGACGGTTGCAGCTTGGGCATCCAGAAGTGCGGAAAGGTTCGCCTGTTTGAGCAATCTGCCACAATGCTTTTTCATCTACACCGAAACCTTGTATGTTTCCTTCTTCGTCAAAGCGCATTTTCTCGTATCTGGCTATCCCATGAATTATTAAGTGCCTAGCAATTTGGACTCGCCTGTATCTTTCAATGGGCGGTTGAGCCTTATTTTCTAATGCCGTTCCGCTTATTGGTGTAAAAGCAAAAAGTGCCGGCAAAACACCCATATCCACGCATGTCTGAAGCGCGTGAACCATTTCCTTTTCTGTTTCTCCCAGCCCAACAATCAAGTGCGTGCTGACCTTACCCTTTCCAAAAACGTTAACTGCCTCATTCAACAAGCCAAACTGCTGTTTCCAATTGTAAGGTCCTCCAGCATCTATTCCTTTAACCTTGTTAAACAATTCTTCTGTGGCGGCGTCTAAGGGAATCCCTACTCTTTCTGCTCCAGCCTTGGCTAACCGTCTCAAGTTTTCACTGTTAAGAGGCTGACAAGAAATTGAAATTGGAACGCCAACTCTTCGGTGTATCGCCTTTACAATGGCTATCAAATCATTAAAGACTTGTGGATAATTTAAGGCTTGGATGCAAACACGCTTGACCTTGCCATTTTCGACGGCGTTTTCGATTCCGTCAAGCACTTGTTCAATCGTGAACGTAGGCCATGAAACCCTAGAAAGCATGTCAGCTCTGCCGCGGCTTTTTCGGGCTTGCGGACAAAAACCGCAATTTGCACTGCACTTTCCCTCTCGGTACGTCATCAAATAAATGGTTGTTGGCGCAGCGTCAAGCTTCCCCTTCAAAAGCCCGAGAACAATGGCTGAGCCTAACGAAACACGAATTCGGCTTGGCAGTTGTTCAGCCGTAGTCACCAGTTGCACGCTCTTTTACGAAATTAAATAGGCACGGCTTGGCTTAATATCTGTTACAATTGTTTCTTCGCTAAAGATTTTGAATTCACAAATGATTTATCCAAACCGCGTAAAACAAGGACAGTGGCGTATGCAGATGCGAAAATCAAAACTTGAAACCTACGAGGATATTCTAGGCGCAATAATAAAGAAGCCCCTAACTATCGACAGCATAGCCTACGAAACCAACATGGACTGCACCATTCTCGAACAACGCTTAAACTCCCTAATCAAATATGGGCTCGTTCAAGAGCGCATTTCAGGCACAAAAACACTGTATGCAATCACAGAAAGAGGCGCAACCGTTTTCAAAACCTTAAGCTTTCAGAAATATCTGGAAAAAGTGGCAAGCGCCATTAAAGTGATGGACGAGGCTCTGCAAGTCGTTCCAACACTTTCAAAACGGGTTGAAAACGAGGAAAAATAGAATAGGCAAGAAAAAACGAAAACTATTAAGCAGACAGCGAAGGGTTTCTTAAAAGAAGATTAATGACTCAACTTTCACCTGAAACTGTTTGGCAAATGAATAAGAGCGAACTTTTGAAACTGTTAGACACGCCTAACTTCTTTTTTAAATCTAGAAAAATTCATTTTTACGCGCCAAGCTTCATGTATTACAAGACAAGCTATTACTGTTCTTCGCCGAAAGATTTTTCAACAATCTCCGTGACGGGAAAAGGCTGTGCATTAAAATGTAAACACTGTGGCGGAATAGTTTTAGAAACTATGTATCCAGCTAACACGCCTGAGAAACTGTTTGAATTATGCGTTAAGCTCAAAAA
Organism: Candidatus Bathyarchaeota archaeon A05DMB-5; assembly: GCA_019685655.1. Lineage (NCBI taxonomy): Archaea > Thermoproteati > Candidatus Bathyarchaeota > Candidatus Bathyarchaeota archaeon A05DMB-5. The sequence continues at coordinate 15,012 of JABFQP010000004.1, forward strand.
TGAAGGTGCTTTAGGCTGTTTAATAAGCGGAGGATGCTTGCCAGATGGTTCTGTGCCGTTGGAGAATTTCGTCGATGCTGTTGGAAAGATTAAGCGTGAATTAGACATGACAGTTTTCGTTCACACTGGCATAATAAACTTTGATACAGCTAAAAAACTGAAAGATGCTAAAGTGGATGCTGCCCTTATCGACATAATTGGCTCTGATGAGACAATAAGAGAAATCTACAACTTAAACGTGACAGTTGAGGATTACGAAAATTCCTTAAAGGCGTTACATGATGCGGGCATTGTCTTTGTGCCTCACGTGATTGTTGGGCTTCATTATGGAGAGCTGAAAGGTGAACTTCACGCTTTAAAGATGATATCCAAACACGCGCCTTCCGCACTAGTCATAATCGCGTTCATGCCAATACATGGAACAAAAATGGAAAAAGTAAACCCACCAGAACCCGCAGACATCGCGAAGGTCATACTAACTGCAAGGCTGATGTTTCCAGAGACGCCATTGGTTCTGGGTTGCATGAGACCGAAAGGTGCGCACCGCGAGAAAACGGATGTTCTAGCAATAAAAGCTGGGGTAGACGCCATAGCTTTTCCCGCGGAAGAGGCAATACGACTGGCTGAAAAGTTTGGATACGAACTCGTGTTTTCTTCGCTTTGTTGTTCCCAAATTTACTCGGACATTAAGACTAGCGGTTTCTGAACATTGAACCTTTCATTGTAGTCATAATGTTGTTTTTAAGCGTTGAATAGAAAGCGCTTAATCTTTTGGCGTCTTTTTTCGCCATTCCTTGGCGGATTAGCTGTTTTTCAAAGGCTTTTCTTGCTTTGCGCACCTTCCAGCCTAACGTAAGCCACAGGAAGAAGAGGCTTATAAGGAGGCGAATCATGTAGAGAAAACTTACGGCTAAGCTGCTTACTTTCATGTCTGCTTCTCTCACAATCAAGCCCCTTTCACTCTAATCTTCGTCTTCTTCCTCTTCTTCTCTTTCCCTGCGTTTTTCAGCCAACTTTTCCTTTATTTTTCTTGAAATCTCCTCGCCTATTTCTTCGTCTTTGACCTTGATGAGCATATGCTTTTCTCCGCCCATCCCGTATCTCTTCAGTATTTCTCCAAGGCTTGTGAACACAGCTACATAGTTTTCAGTCATTTTGACAGCTGTCTCTTCGGGCATACCTGCCTCTTTTAATTCTTTGTAAAACGCTGCAGCTGCTTTTCCCATGTCTCTTCCAGCTTCTTCGGAGAACACGCTTGCAACAATTCCTTTTATTAGGCTTGGAATTTCCTTTGAAACAACGCTTAGAACTTCTCTCAGTTCTTCAACGTCTTCTTTCTCTTTTCTCTTTTCTTTTTCTTCACTCATTCGATTTCACCCCCGTCCACTTGAATACGGTTTACGCTGATGCTTTTGGAAGTTTGGAACATGTTTGTGTCACCAATTTACATGGAGAGTCTGGTCATCCTTGTTATATATTATGGGAAAAAGTGACCAGCGGCTCGGTCACTCTGCGAGTTCGTAAGCGTTTCCATATCCGCTAACACGTTTGACTATGCCCTCCTTCTCCAAGCGCTTGAGTCTACTTCTGATGATTCGCCTAGACGCTTTTCCACGCATGCGTTGGACTTGACGTGTTATTGCTGACACGTTAAGCGTTTTGTGTAAAGCAAGCGCTTGAATGATGCATCTTGAAATGTCGTCTTGGGCAATCCACGTTTTACGTATATATCTTTCTGCAGTTTTCAATCGTTTCGCAATTTCTAAAGGTTCACCATACAAGCCTACGCCTAAGCGGCTCATTCGAAGATAAGGAACTAAACCCGCATATTCTGGATTGTTAACTATGAAAGCTTCAAGAGTTTCAAGCCTCTTCATTATCAAGTCAAGTTTTCTGCTTAATTCTTCAATACTTGACCCTTCTTCACCGGTTTTTTTGTTGCTGCTTTTACGTGCCATTTCTTTTCACGAACTCTGCATGTCGTAACATTATTAGCTTTGGCGGGCAGTTTCTTTCAGTATTTTGTATCCAAGCACTATTGCCCATGCTGACGCTACAAGCGCAGAAACTGTTTCTGGAATTGCGACTCCCGAAACAAAATGCGTTGAGAAATATGTTATCCATATTGCTGCTGCAACTGCAGCTGTCAGAAAAGTGAACAAGTTCATCTTTGTTTGTTTCTCAAGTAAGAAATTTGCGCCAATGACAAACATAGAAATTGGATAAAGCGCGAAGAATACTACAGAAACTTGATAATGTGTTGGGGTGATATTCTCTGGAAACACGCCTATTAAGGTTAAAGCCAAAGCGTCAAGAACAAAGATGAAAGCACCGATTTTTCCCATTAACCTATTGCTCAGTAAAACGAATAATCCACATGCAAAAATTAAAGTGAGAATTCCGCTGATGATAAGTCCATAATTGAATAGTGGAGCCGTAATACCTTCTTGAACGCCCAAATCGCTTAACGCGTTATCTGTCCAAACGAAACTTGGAGAATAAGTTATTGCGAGTGAAATGAACGTAAACGCAACTATAGGCGTGATTATGCCGCTTATTCCAGAAATTTTTGGCAATCTGCCATTTCTTGAATTCATAAGAGTGCACCTTTCAATACAGAATATTTTAAACTATTTCTGTTTTGCTTAGAAAAACTCAAAAAAGAAGGCAACACATCGTGCCAGCAACTCTACGCCTAAGTCAAGCTTTTATTTCTAATCGCGTTTATTTTTGAAACTCAAACAATGGCTTGGCGAGTAAGACGTGGAAAAACCTCTGTGGATTATCTGCATAACGCACATGTTCATCGAAGTCTATCTTCTTATGCAAGTCGCCCTAATCCCAGTGATTATACGAGAATTTCAGTTGAGCCTTCTTGAAGCTTCTCTAATCGCTACAATTCCAAGCATCCTCACACTATTGATGAACCTTCCCTCCGGGCTCTTAACAGACAAGTTTACCACAAACCAACTTTTATCCGTTAGCATGCTAATAGAGGGACTTTCAACTTTTCTCGTAAGTCAAACAAGTAACTTCTGGACGCTGATAGTTGGCGTGTCTTTGCTGAAAATTTCTTCGCCCATATATCACATCTCTGGACTCAGCCAACTTAGCCGACTTGCAAAACCCGAAAAGATTAGTAGATACGTAGGCTTTCATAATGCTCTTGGAAGTTTAGGCTCAGCAGCAGGGCTCATTACGCTCGCAGTTTTCTTAACCACATTTGGTTGGCGGATAACCTACCTGTTTTGGGCAGTTCCGATTCTACTTTGGGGATTCATAATCTTGAAATCTCCATATTTGAGAACTAAACCAGCCAAGAGAGAAAGTTACGAGAAAAAGAATCATAGATTCACGCGGCTTTCTCTAATCTTTTCAGCCGAGTTCATTATTTTATTGTTGGTTATAGGAGTCAGAGAAATTGGAGCCACGGGAAGCTCAACATTCATGACAACGTTCTTCACGGACACCCGCGGCTTGCCTGATGCTACTTCCAGCTTAATATTCAGTTTAGGACCTTTCGCTGGGATAGCTGGCTCTTTGATTGGTGGCTACTTAGGCGAGAGACTTGGCGCGAAAAAGGCACTTAGTTTAACTATTCTCTGTAGCGCATTCTCGCTCATACTGTTGCCAGTGGCTTTCGAGCTTTACCTTATCGTCCTCGCTTATCTTCTCTACTCGTTTTTCAGCAGCGCAATCTGGTCGCCCATGAACACGATTGTGGCAAATGTGACACCCGAAACAGAGAGAGGAATGAGCTACAGCGTTTACTTCCTAACAGAAGGCTTACTAGCTTCAGTTGCGCCAACTTTAGCAGCCGGCTTCATAGAACTAACTGAAATATGGTTTGTATTCCCCTACAGCGTGGTTTTCATGATAGTCAGCGTCTTCATACTTCAATTCCTAAAACTTCCCCAACATCAACGAAACAACTTTAAACAATCCACAGAATAAGGCGTTAACCAAGTAAAGAGGAGAGTTAAGAAAAAATGAACTTTAAGAGAAGGCTTACGGGACTTCAAGAAAAAATGGCGGAAAACAATGTTGACTTGGTCATTTATGGCTCATGCCAAAACTTCCAATACTTAACTGGGCTTTTAATTGATTGGCGTCATGGAATAGACTTGGGAAGTGAAGCAAACAACATTTTCGTGCCGCGAACAGGTGAACCAATTTTAACGTTGGCTGAAGATGTGGCTGAACAAGCGTCCAAAACATGGGTCAAAGACGTTCGCATTTTAAAAAGAGAAGAAAATTATGGAGAATTACTCAAGGAAGTGATGTATGACTTAGACTTAAAGAAGAAAGTGAAGATTGGCTTAGGTGACCACGTGTGGGGAACAACAATAGCTGAAATTTCAAAAATCACTAAAGATGCTGAACTTTGTAAGGCTGAAGAATTTATGCACAGTTTAAGAATGATTAAAGAGGAAGAAGAAATTGAAAAACTAAGAAATGTTGCTAAGCTCACGGGCAAAGTGATGGAAGCAATTGTGCCAGAAATCAAAGAAGGCGTCACACAGCGCCAATTAGAGCTTGAGGTTGAGTTTTGCGGAAAAAGCTTAGGAGCTTCCGACGTGTCATTTCCTTCCACAGTGGGTTTTGTAAAATCTGGCTCTGAAATCTCGCCTAACCCGTTCACTTATCCAAAAGAAAAAGGGCTAGCCCGTGGCGCTTCTGTCGCTTTTGACATAGGCTTCGTGATGGAAGGTTACTGCTCAGACTTTGGAAGAAGCTTCTACTTCGGGCGCGTTGGCACTGAAGTTAAGAAAGGTTATGAGGCGTTGCAACAAGCGGTTATTGAAACAGTAGATAAAATGCATGATGGAAGCATGCGCGTGTGTGACCTCTTTCCATTTTTAGAAAGCATGTTAGATAGGCTTGGATATGGAGACTATTTGCGTGCACGTTTGCCGACGAAAAATCTTGGACACAACATCGGCGTTGAAGTGCATGAGCCTCCATGGCTTAGTCCAGCTTACACAGAAATTCTTCGTGAAGGCATGGTAATTGCTTTGGAGCCGAAACTTTGGCATGCCGGCGAATATTATCTACGCGTTGAAGAGATGGTTCTGGTGAAAAAGCGAAAAACCGAGTTCCTAACAAACTTTGACAGAAAACTCTTTCAGTTGTGAAAATGGAAAGAATTAAAAATAAAACGAATCAGAGTTTAAGGCAAGGTTGATGTAAAATGCCCAAAGTGAAAGTTGACTGGAATAAATGCAATGGCGACGGCGTTTGTACTGAAGTTTGCCCAGTGAATGTTTTTGAACTCAAAAAACTGCCAGAATATCAAGACAGCGAGAAGTCAGTTCCAGTGCGAGAAAGCGACTGCATAGCGTGCATGGCATGCGTAACTTCATGCCCAACACAAGCAATAACTGTTGAAGAATAACCAACTATACAGCAGAATCTTGCTTAATGGGTTATGTTGTCTGGAACGAACCGTCTGAGCCTTTGCAAAGACCTCATTTTCTCTTTCTCTCCCCCCTTAGCTTCTTGTATCGCCTGCTTAAGCATGCCAATCGACTCGTCCATGGCTCTGCGGTCCACTGGGTAGGGCACGCCATCCTTTCCTCCATACGCAAAAGAATACTTCACCGGGTCTTTCCAACTTGGCTTCTCACCATGAATCAACTCTGCAACTAATGCTAAACCTCTAACAGTTGCTGGTCCAACACCTCTGAAACCTAAGAGTTCTTCGTAGTTTTTCGGTTGGAAGTCGTAAACTTGCTGGAGGAATTTCCAGTTTATGGTTCTAGGCATGGATAAGAAGTCAATTGAGTATTCCTTCCATGCTGAGTCTGCGGTTTTTGGCAGCCACTCTTGAAGCGACTTCTGACTTTCGGGTCTAACAGACATTATTAGGTGCATTAGCTTCTTAGGCGGTTCACAGGCTATGTCCACAGAAGCCTTTCTGCAGCCTTCACTTTCTTTGGCGGTCATGTCTAATGCGACTTCTCGTCGGGCATCACCAACAATCGCGGTGTGAGGTTCAACAACAAAGTCTTTCACACTATCCGAAAGCCAATGGTAGCGTCTGGCAGTGCGGTCTTGAGGGCACATTCCCTGTTGGATGACTGCCCATTTTCCATCTTCAGCAACTATAAACGCATGATGATAAAGCTGGTAACCCGCCTGAATAGCCGTATTATCAACTTTAGCGCTCATTCTGCTTGCATAACGCATGCGCTCAATCTTCGTGTCTGAAAAGCCGAATTTTTCGCCTACATTCTCAATTTCCAGTGGCGTCTGTTTCGAAATTTTGCCTTTTCCGCCGCAAACAGCAATGCCGTGTTCTTCAGGTGTGACTGCGTGTTTTAGAACTCCGGTGACGACTGTTGTAACACCCGAGGAGTGCCAATCATAGCCTAAAACGCATCCTAAAGCTTGAAACCAAAAGGGGTCAGATACGCGTTTAAGAAAATCGTCCGTGCCATACTCAGCGACAATTATGGTGACAATTTCCTTGGCTAGTTTACGCATTCGAATAGTAAGCCATCTGGGCGCTTTGCCGTAATGAAGTGGAAGTTTAGCAACGCCTGTTCTCTGCATATGGGTCCTTCTGAAAGAAATATTGTTGGAAAAGAGTTTAACTGTTTTCTTTTGTTTTCAATAAGCGTCCTTCGCGGTCAATTTCTCCATGACGAATTCGCGTGGTAGAAATCGGAGCGTGATTTTCTGAAGGAACCATGTCTATAACAACAATTTGCAATGGCGCCAGTCCGCGTCTCTCTCTTTCCTCATTAATCTTCACAGCCATACGTTCAGTTTCACGACTCACAACCAACGCCTCAACACATCCTTCAGAAAGCGTTACTCCAAACGGGTCATTCAAAGGCATAATCTCCGCTCTGCTCAACAAACCTCTTTCTCGCAAAAACCTTTTCAATTCCTCAAGTCTTTGCTCGTAAGGAGCAGTTATGTGCGGTTTGCTGAGGCTTTCAACAAGCTTATCGGAGCATAAACCAATCAGAACGCGTTCTCCAACTTCAAAAGCCTTAGTCAGTAAAGTTCGGTGTCCCTTGTGAAACTCGTCAAACGTGCCGCCGACAGCCACGGTTTTGAACTTTTCTCGCAACTGTTTTCATCTCAATAGTCTTGCGCCTTGAATGTCAACTTGGGATACGAGAATCTTTTGTTCTGGCAAAACCTGCTTAAAAGTTTGAACTACTCTATCAACATTTTCTGATGTTGTTAATGCGTGAACTGCTTCGCCAACCATGTTTTGTGCAGCGCCTATCGCGTCTGCTTTGTCTGCAAGCTTCATTAGTGTTCTTACACGTTCTGTCACGAAACCAGTTTTTTCGGCAAACTCGCGGCAACAAGCCAAAAAGTTTTCAAGTGAAGGCTCAGCAAGAATTTTTTCCAAAGTTTTTCTACCCCATTTGTTGACAGCTAAACGTTTTTCTTGGGAAGACAAAACTTCCTTCGTTGGTATAGGTCCGAAGATGCCAGCGACAACCACGTAATCCGTGGATATTGGAATGCGGTCTATAACGGCGATTCCAGGCGCGCCAGGCTCTAGAGTGATTATGCATCCGCCAAGCATCAACGGTCCAACAGTGCCCAAGCCAGTTTTGCATTTAACTTCAGCAACATGCGCGATTCTGCCAAGCTGATTGTAAGTTAAGTTTAAACCCAAAGCCTTCGAAAGGGCTAAAGCAGTGGTTAAGGCTCCAGCAGCGCTTGAGCCGAAGCCCGCTCCGATTGGAATCTCCACTTTATGCTTGACAACAACATTGTAGGTGTGGTCAACTTTGTCCAAAAGCGCTTTTGCCACAGTCTTCGTGGTTTCTGCTTCTGGAGCAATTTTCTCATTAATGAAAACTTGAACGTTGTTTCTTTCTGCTTCTGAAACATCAACATAAGTTGTGACGCCTTTCTGAATGCCAAACCCGCCACCGCGAGCCCCAATTTTCTCTACATCTGAAATTGGATTACCATTTTTTTCGCAGTCGCAGATTTCAAAGAAACTCGAAATTCCAGCAGGACTGAAGGCTTCTGCACTTTTCACCATTATCTACTCTTTTGTGTTAGGTTTCAAGCTGGGAAATGCCCTCTGGCATGCTTCAAGTATTGGCGGTCCTAGAATTATGAGAAATGGTATTTCAGTTGAAAAGGTCCAAACGAGATACCATAAGCCAGCTGACACCGTTAATGGTGTTAGTTCAGTTTTTCCAGGCATGACGAACATTTGACTGAAGACGGGAACCATTGTTCCAATTATTGCACTGCCTACAAGCAAGCCAATCATGCAGCCTACTTCGTAGCTTCTCCATTTAGAACTCAGCAACACAGCAATTAGCAGGACTGCATAGGTTCCTAAGATTATCCCTGAAAATATGAGCCCTTCGGTTGCTGAGAAAAATTCGGGAACCAGAATAAATTGGGTAATTCCTGCTAATAAGGCGCTGATTATCCCAAAAATCAGCATTGGTATCTTCCATTCTACATTTCGTTTTGCAACATAACCGATTATGAAGAAACCCGCAAAGTTCGATGTAACTCCAGCCATTAAACTCAATACTGGGTTACCATGTATGAGCATGTCATTTATGAATATGCCTATCGCAGCACCTATACCACCGACCCATGGACCAAAAAGCGCAGCAAATGCTGCTGGAATTATTACTTGCGGCCAAAATCTGACTAAGCCAAGTCCAGGAGCTGTTAACGGTAGGATATAGTAGAAGAGGTAACCAAAAGCTGTGTATAACGCTGCATTTAAAGCGGTTGCCGCAACGTCTAGGGTTCTCATGTTTTGCGCCTTCTTTTGGAAACGCTACCAATGCTGGTTTTTAAGATAAGTTTTCCGTTTGAATTGTTTAAACAAGTTTAAACTTTTCCACAGCTTGAATGTTGCTTATCGTGTTGTTGTACACGTCTACAGTTATGTGTAGCTCTGTTCTACGCACAAACTAACATATTTTAACAAAGGCGATTTTGCTGCACGGAGAGAAAAAAATGAAACTCTTAAAGAGTAAAAAAGCATTGAGCACAGTAGTGACTACATTGATTATTCTAGTTGTTTCAGTGCTATTGGCAACAGTTGTGACTTTCTACGCCATAAACGTGACAACCACAAGAGTACAAGAAGAAAGCCTACAAGTCTTCAAACTGCACACATGGCACAACGGCGCAGACGAAGCAATAACTGCGTTCTTGGTGATTAACACTGGTGGTCGTGATGTCGTCATAGACAAAATAGCTGTCAGAGGTCAAGAATGTGTTTGGACTACCGTGTACTACAATAAGACACAAAACACAATAAACGAGGATCTACCATATGCGTCATCCACGAACATAACAGCAGGAAGCGTGACAATTGGTACAACCGACTACGATGTTACCCCAGCAACTGACGACCTAATTTTGAAGTCCGGTTGGAGCATGATCGTTTACATAGTTAACCCAGACCACATTTCTGTTAACGACATTGGTGTCACAGTAGGCGTAACCATTTTCACTGCTAACGCTCAATACTACAAAGAAGCAAACGTTGAAGCCAGCGAGTAGCAGCAACATCTTTCTCCCTTTTCTTTTTTCCCTCTGTTTTTATGTTCCTTCTCTAAAGAGGGCATTAATTATAACGCATTAGATTTTGAAGTATTGATTTTGCATACTTATGTGTAGTTTTGTTCTACGCACACTATCTTATCTTATTACAGAATGAAAAGGTTTTGATTGCACATGCAAGAGAGGAGGCTGTAAAAAATCAATGCACACCAGTAATTTCAAAAGACTCATACATTCTAAAAGAGCCTTGGCTGTGCCAGTAACCTACCTGATACTGTTCGTTTCGTTAATGGCAGTGATCTCTGCAACCTACAGTTACGCGGTAGTAAAAATAGGCTCAAGAGCGGCTTCGATTAAGGCTTTTGTGGCTAAACAAAACATGCAAGCTTTAGACAACGCGGTTCGTTCAGTTGCGTGGGGTTTCGGAGCTTCTGAAGTGGTCTACATGGATGATTGTGGAGGCGCTTTTAAGACAGCGCCTGCATCTAAAAATCTTGTTCTCAACTTTACTGATGAACAAACTTTCTCTGACATAGTGTTTAACAGTTCTGTTGGAAAAGCATCTTACCAACTTGAGCCTTCTGAATCAAACTATCTTGGTTTATACATTAGAGGCGATAATAGGGCAGTAATAAATCAAAGCTCTTCAATTATGACTCAACTTTACGTTACAGAAACAGAAAACGCGCAAACTATAATTCTTTGTTACCGTCCATTAGCGACAGCAGCAGTCATCGACACAAGCAATGCAAAACCAGCAAACCTCATCCGCGTAAACATCATAAACCTCAACTTTTCACAAGAGCTAACACTAAGAGAAAAATTCTACTTGAAAATAACCGCCATAAACGTCACCACAGTCTCCAACCAATACACGTTTAACGAGTCAATCTCCTCTCTTGCATTAAAAGCCTCTTTAGACGAAAATTCAAACATTGTTTGGCTTCCGATTTCCAGCAGCACCGAAGGCGCCGTTGTAAACTTGGACATAGTCATCTGCAACGTCAAAATTGAAAAAGCAGAGGTGTAAAACTTGCCATCTATTACTCCAAGTTATCTTTACACGTTCGTTGCGTTAATAGCAATCAGCAGCATGCTGATTTTCTCGTTCATGGCATACGGTGACGCTTTACGCGCTCCATTAGAAGTGAAACAACTCAAAAATCTAATGGGTTACGTAGCAGCAAAAGGCACAGAGCTATTAACGCTAGCATCTACAACAAACGCCACAACAGAAACATTCCTTCAAATGCCAACAAAAATAGGCGATAGACAATACTGGCTTCGACTCCGCAACGACTCAGCTAAGACTTGGTTAGAAGGCGGGTTTGGAAACACGCCCACCGAAGGAAACGAGCTTCAAGTATCCCTTCCCAAAGAAGCGTTAGCAACAGGCTATTATAAGAGCGGCTACGACGCGGCTCATCTGGAATGCCGCATAAGCGATGGCATTTTGCAGCTCTTTCTTTCAAGCCAAAGCGAAGGTGATGTATAAATGAAGTTTAACCTTAAACTACGTAAAAATGCATCTCAAAAAGAAGAATCCTTCCAAGAAATGATGAAAGAAGAAGGCGAAATAGTAGAATTTTTAGACGTGAAAAAATGGAGTATCCCAGAAGGCTACATAGAAGCAGAATATTACCCGCTTAAGCCGCCATTCTCTTACGCTGCAATCGTTCAAAACGAGGAAACTTTGGAATACCTTTACATTCTTGACGAACTTCCATTAACACGGGAAGAACGAGACGGCTATTTCAGGCTTAGAAACATTCTAGAATATGAGCTTCAAGCTCCAGAGGCGGAAGAGACACTTAACGAATCTTTCAGACGACAAATGCCAATAATCCTCTCAAATCACCAGAAACAATTTGCTGGAATATCCCCAGTTGGGATGCGCAAGCTTCTCTATTATTTGGAAAGAGATGTGGTTGGCTATGGAAAAATAGACCCACTAATGTATGACGAGTACGTGGAAGACATCGGATGCGGAGGAGTTAGCAAACCAATTTTCTTGTGGCACAGAAAATACGAGAACATAAAAACTAACATAGTTTTCCGAGACGAACAAGAACTTGACGACTTCGTGATGCGTGTAGTCCACAAAGCTGGAAAACACGTAAGCATAGCCTTCCCAATAGTTGACGTCACACTACCAGAAAAACACCGTTTAGCAATTTCTTTCGGAAAAGAAACAACACCATCAGGCACGTCATTCACCATAAGAAAGTTCCGCAAAGACCCATTCACAATAATTGACTTGATTGAGAACGAAACCATAAACGAGAGCATAGCCGCTTACCTATGGCTTCTGATGGAAAACAAAATGTCAGTTATGATTATCGGCGCCACGGGCGCTGGAAAAACAACAGCGCTAAACGCAGTTGCATGTCTCATACGTCCAAACCACAAAATAATTTCAGTAGAAGAAGTTGCAGAGATAAACCTGCCCCATGAAAACTGGACATCAAACATTGCCCGTTCAGGCTTCGGTGTTGAAGGCGAAGGCGAAATCACCTTATACGACCTAATCAAATCAGCCGTAAGACACCGTCCAGACTTGATTATTGTAGGCGAAATCCGCGGAGAAGAAGCCTACGTGCTGTTCCAAGCCCTTGCAACTGGACACGGTGGCTTATGCACATTACACGCTGAGGACGTTGACACTTCAATCAAAAGGCTGACGCAACCGCCTATGAACATTCCGTCATCCATAATTCCGCTGATGAACTGCGTCATAAACGTAAAACACGTTAGAACACCAGTCTTCCTAGAATCTGGAAAACGTCTCTCAAGCAGAAAATTCATAAACATTTCAGAAATAAAAGACGCAAACACTTTCCAAGAAGTTTTCAGCTGGAACCCATCTTCGGACACTTTCAACGAAAGACTAAACGAAAGTTACCTTCTGAAAAAGATGGCTGCAAGCCTGGACATTCCAATGGAACGATTAATAGACGAACTAGAATATCGCAAACGCGTAATCATGCACATGGTCGAGCATAACATTCGCGACTACAGAAGCGTCAACAAAGTCTTGAGCAAATACTATAACAATCCGCAGTTGTTCCAGAAAGAATTTTTAGAAAAGCCAAAGTGGTGAAAAACTTGCAGACTCTAATTAAAAGACCAAAAATATTCGGTTGGTTGCTGAATCTTTACAGCAAAGAGAACACAAGCGAACTTAACCGCGAATTACCTTTCGCTGCACTGCTATTCACTCTATTATCCGCCAGTGGAGTAACAATCTACGATAGCTGGAAAAAACTATGCAACGTGAACTTGTTGCCAAATTTTCAGAAAGAAGCCAAAGAAATTGTTAGACAAGTTGAAGTTCTGGGTTACGACCCCTTAACTGTAATGTATAAACGAGCACATAAAACGAAATCGAAAAGTTACCGTGAATTCTTGTTAGGCTATGTTTCGTCTGTGAGAAGCGGCGGAAGCGTTGTAAACTATTTAAAAAGCAAGTTGCGTTCAATATTCGAAGTTCAAAGCGCTTCTGCAATTCGTTCAATAGAGAGACTTGGCACCTTAGTAGAAGCCTACGCAGTAATGCTGATAGTCACATTGTGCTCCTACATACTTTTCATCGTCTTCGCAACAACTTCGGTGTTTGAACCCATGAAAATGAGTGGAACACCAGGCGTGTCTACAGAAATTGTCTGCGTTCTGATATTCTTTGTAACACCGATAATCTCAATAATTTTCATGATGATCGCGCATACGGAGAGAAAAAGCAACCTAGTGAATGTTAATCAGCCGTACTATGCGACTATAATACCGTTAATAGCGGTTTCCGCTTTTATAGCAGCACTATACTTCATGCCACAACTTGCATTCCTCACAAGTCCGGAAATATTTCCACTCGTCACTACACTTTGTTTACTGGCAATTTCGTTACCTCCAACAATAGTCTACATGAGAATATCCAAGGTAAACAATGACGCTGAAAACTCGATGCCAAATTTCCTCAGAGACGTAACAGAAGCCAGAAAAATTGGGCTTTCACCAGAAAAAAGCATAATCCACGCAACAAAACGCTCTGGCTACGGCAAATTCTCTGAAACCCTAAGCCTAATAAGAAGTCAGATGGAATGGGGCGTGTCCTTGAGAAAAGTGTTCGTTAACATCAAAAGGAAAATTCAAACATGGCACGTGCTCGTAAACTTCTTGATACTTGTTGAGACAATCAAAATTGGCGGCGGTTCAGCAGCGGCGCTTGAAATATTGACTGATTATAGCGAAAAACAGAAGGACGTTGAAACTAACAAGAAGTCGCTTCTGAGACCTTACGTGATATTGGCGTTCATATGGAGCGTCCTCATAGCCTTAACAACAACGATGGTAGCAATGGCAGTCTACGCTTTGACCAACATTTCACTTCCAGGTGCTACAGCATCAGTGCCGCTTGGAGTCATGCAGTTGCAAGTGAACCTTTTCTCCATTGGCATAATATTGCAGTGTTGGCTTTCAGGATTCTTTGTAGGTAAAGTGAACGAGGGCACATTTGCTGCGGGCTTCAAATATTCAGTAATGCTTGTAATTACGGCTTACGTTTCGCTTTTGCTTTCGCAGAATCTACTAGGCGGAATGTACAGCGCTGTCTCCGGTTAATAGAACAAAAATAAATTGAGGATTGAAAAGAGAATGCCTGCGATTTCGATTGACACGTTCTTTGCATGTTCGCTAATGGTTATTCTGGCGCTTTCAGCTATGGCTGGAACTTCAAAAATGTTGTATCCCTACATAAACAACGTGGGGGACCAGAATATTCGGGAAAGGTTCAGGGAAATCTCACGATATATACTTTTGAATGCGGGGACGCCATCAGATTGGGGACGAAATCCTCAGATGATGCCAGAAATATTTGGCTTAGCTAAAGCCAACGCAAAAGGCTCATATGAGTTAGATATAGACAAAGTTTCACGATTGAACAGTGAGAACCTTTATGCTTTTAGTTATGCGCAGATATTCACGGCTCTTAAAATGTCCGATGTGTCTTTTAAGATTGAGATAAAGCCAATCTTTGAAGTTTCTATTAACTTGACAGCGACTTTTAACGGGACTGATGAGACTGTTTACCAGTTTGAGGTTTTGACTGAAGACCAAGGCGCCGCTGTTCAAGCGGATTTGAAGGGTTATGTGATTGCGAAAAATTATTTGGAAGCAACCAACGTGTGTGCGTCTAATGGCAGAGCCAGCTTAAATGTAACTCTCTCAAACGCTGTGGAAGGACCAGCACTTTTCGTTGTTTTCGCCAAAGCCAAATGCGATAGTCAAATAGCGTCTTTCGGTGTATATGCTTTTGCGAACAACTCTTCAAAACCGAATTCTGAAGGCACTTTTCTTAGGCTTAGTCCTCTAAACTATTTTTTGAATGCGTCATTTGTTTATCCAGAAACTGTTTTGTCAGACGCTTACGCCCTAACCTTTGATTATAACTCGACACTAACACAGATTGCAAGCGGCAACCAATCTGCGACATTCCAAATTCCGCAATTTCGCGATTCAAGCCCAACAGTGCTCATCGTAACAGGACAGAATTTGACTGACTTCTTTGCGGAATGGGTTGCTTACCCACAAATTCCTCTTCAAATTGGTGCAAACTTTTCAAATTCGCTGGTTATCTCCAACGTTTTCGTTTACATATACACCGTCACAATAGATTCTGGGATTTACAAATGCACTTTTTGGCTTGGGGGTCCGAAAGAATGAGAAGCCAAAATAAGGGACAAATTAGAATAATCGAAGCTTTCTTGGCTGTGCTTATAATCTTCTCTTCGTTTGCTGTTTCAGCAAATCTCACAACGATACGGAATACAACCAAACGTGATGATTTAAGCTATGCTGGATTGCAGGCGCTAATGAAGTTGGACTCTGATGGGAGCCTCGGAAAATACATAGATGACGGAAACTGGACTGCCTTGCGAGACACGCTTAACCTTGTTTTGCCAGCTGGGATATCATTTAACTTGACAGTTTACAACTCACAGATGCAACAAGTTAATACAGCCGTCATCTCCAATGGCGCTTTCAACAGTCAAGAAATAGCTTTCGTAGAATACCTCTGTGTAAGCCAAGGGTTAGTTTTCAAATGTTACATAATTCATTTGCACTTGACGGTGGCTTCGTGAAATGAAAAGAAAAGACAGAAGATTTAGGTCAAACAGTTCGGCGCAGCTTCTCATAGTGGCAGCTCTGGCAATAGCCATACTCATCTCTGCAACTACGACTTACGTTTATGAGCTTGGCAAGGAAACAAACGGCACATATAACTATCCAATCAGTGATTCCATTTTAGCCATAAAACAGACCACACGAAATGCACTGATAAGCTCTCTCGCGAACATTTCGAATGGTGGAGAAAAAACGCTGCTGGTAACAAATCTAAATGAACTTTCACAGAGCTTGAGAAATCTAACACAGTTTGGAATTTGGCAATTGAGCTTCATTGTTCTCGATGATTCAACATATGATTCTGGTGTTTGGCTTTCGTGGGATACAAATGACGTAGGCGTTTCCAGTGCTTACACAGACTTCACATTAAGAGCCTATGATGTTGCAACGAACTCCACTGTAAATTACGCTGTGAACGTGACGACCACTATCACTGTTAGTGGCTATTATATGGCTCTTGGGATAGAAAAAATGGTGAATCTAACCTGTAACATGTATAATGAAGGCGAACCAGCTTTAGCCCAAAACATAACATTGTTTTATGAGAACCTTGGAATTTGGATGCCCATTGACTCATCAAACAATCTTTCTATAACAGATTATGGTAACGGCACCTACGCAATATCTTTTAGAGTTGTAACACTCTCAGACACTGTGCAGGTTTCAACGCATTTGAAGGATTTACGAGGTATATTTGTCCAAACAAACACGACATGTACAGAAAGATAAATGCTCACCTTCAAACTACACAAAAACAAATTTGACATTAGACTTATCGCAGTTGCTTTATGTTTTAATGATATTTAAATCTACATCAGCAGCTAATACTTAAAGAAGAGAGGAGCCCAATTGCGAGAATTCATCTTATACTCCCGTTTAGGCAGGACAGACTCAAACTGGACAAACCTGCACAGCGCTGGACGTTTAGACATAGTTTACGAATGCATAATCGCTTCTCTTTTTCTTTCTCACGCTATCCGCAAAGACACGCTCTTCCACGCTATATTAAACGGTCCGCCAAATCCGCCTCAACATCTAAAAATTGACGGCTTAACGCTGCATGATGTACGTACAGACCAGCAAACATGGACGCAAATCCTCAAAAAAGTCTTATCGGGTAAACCACATCCGGGGACAAGCCTAACAAAAGCAAGCTTCGAGACGCTACTAAAAACCAAAGCCACACAAGCACAAATTTACGTTCTCGAAGAAGGCGGCAGACCAATAGACGAAACAGAAATCAACGATAACCCGGTCTTCGTACTCGGCGACCACGTAGGCTTACCAAAAAGGGTAGAAGGTTTCGCTCTACGCTACGGAGAAAAAATCAGCCTTGGAAAAACACCCTATCTCGCAGCCTCATGCATAACAATAATAAACTACATACTCGACAAAAAACAAAAGTGAAATTTATATCAGAGAAAAATTTTCAATACCATCTACAACATCAAACACAAAATAAGACGAGGTGAAACCACACCATGGCTTCAATAAGAGAAATTCCTACAACACCCACAACACGATTTGAACGCATAGGTGCTCACACACACATCAAAGGCTTAGGATTAGACGAAAACCTACAAGCAATCAAAGTAAAAGACGGCATGGTCGGACAGGAAAAAGCACGAGAAGCCGCAGGACTAGTCGTAAAAATGATAAAAGAAGGCAAACTCAGCGGAAAATCCATAATCATCGCAGGACCGCCAGGCACAGGAAAAACAGCCATAGCAGTCGCCATATCACGCGAACTAGGCGCTAACGTGCCATTCATCCAAATGAGTGGAAGCGAAGTCTACAGCAGCGAACGCAAAAAAACCGAAATCCTCATCGAAGCCATCCGCAAATGCATAGGCATAGAAATCCACGAAATGCGCAAGGTCTACGAAGGCGAACTCACAACCGTAGATATAAAAACCGCTCCACATCCATACAACCCATACCAAAAAATTCCAGAAAGTGTACGTCTAACATTACGCACGACAGAAGAAGAAAAATCTATCGAAGCCGGCGCCCAAATCGCTCAACAAATAATTCAAGAAGGCATAACAGAAGGCAATGTCATCCAAATAGATGCTGAAACAGGGCGAGTAGCCAATCTAGGATTAAGCATGGAAAGCACAAAAGGAAAAACCTATGACGTAGACACAACACGCAAGATTCCACGTCCCAACGGCAAAGTCCTAAAAGAAAAAGAATTCGTTTACATGCTGACATTAGCAGATTTAGACGAACTAAACGCCAGACAACGCCAAGGCGGATTCTTCTCGCTGTTCTTCGGCGGCTCGGAATCAAAAGAAATCGACACTGAAATCCGCATGGCAGTAGACCAGCAAGTCAAAGAATGGGTAGACAACGGCAAAGCCTACATCCACCCAGGCGTACTCTTCATCGACGACTCTCACTTGCTAGATTTAGAAGCCTTCAGCTTTCTCGGAAGAGCCATGGAAAGCGAACTCGTCCCAATCATAATACTCGCAACAAACCGCGGCATAGCCAGAATTCGCGGAACAGACATAAAAAGCCCACTAGGATTCCCTGTAGACCTAATAGACCGCTCAGTCATAATCGCAACTCAACCCTACGACACAGAAAGCGTAAAAGAAATACTTCGCATACGCTCTGGGGAAGAAAAAATCAAACTTGACAAAAACGCGCTAGAAAAACTCGCAGAAGTCGGAGCCAAAAGCTCACTACGCTATGCAGTCCAACTCCTAAGCTTAGCCGCACAAAATGCCAAAACAGCCAAAAAAGACAAAGTCACAGTTGAAGATGTGCAACGCGTAGACGACCTCTTCATGGACATGACAGAAGCCGCAGAATACCTAAGAAAATACGAGGAAAAAATGATGATACATTAAGTAAATATGCACAATCCATATCACAACACAACAACCCTTTAATCTCAACACCCACCTTTTCTTAAACCGAAGTGACCCACATGGCAGAACACAAACAAAAACGCCCAACAGAAAACATAACCGAAGTTGACACAGAAGAACATGGCTTTCTCCTTGAACCAACCCAGGTCGAACTCGGCGCAGGCTACACACTCCAAGTAAAATACGACGAAAACGAAAACCCAATAGTTAGCATAAAAACCTACGGAAACGTGAACATGAACCAACTGAAAAAGGAAATTCAAAAGGCCTATCCAAATGCCCGAATACTGCAACTAAATCAGTCACCCCAGCCAGTAATTGTATCCAAAAAACACAAAAAACCGAAAACCAAAAAGAAACACAAATAGAAGAAACTTCCACCCAAAATTTTGCATTCCGATACGAGATTGAAAAGGAGACAATATCTCTTTAATAAAAATTTTTCCTTGAAAAACACAAAAACCAACATAAAACATGCGGTTTTAAAGAATAATAAGTCACGAAAATCTCTGCAGCGAAACATAGTTAAAAACATAACTCTAACACAAAATGCACGATGCGCTTTTAAGCAACCACCCACGCTTAATGAAAAATCTGAACATAAACCCGCAAACGTGAGGCACACGTGGAAAACGAAAAAAGTCAGCCGGAGCAAAAAGAAGTAAGCCTCAAGCCACTTTATGCACGTTCTGTAGTGAATTCCCTCGGCGCTGGAATGGTCAACCCTTTCATGGGAGCATACGCCATAAAACTTGGCGCTTCAGAATCAGACATGGGATGGTTCCAATCAGCCTCAAACATCTCAAACAACGTAATGCAAGTCTTCTGGGGACGCCTAAGCGACCGCATCAAACGCCGAATACCCTTCATAATCGCCGGCACCCTCATAATGTCCACCTTATGGATACCAATGATATTCGTAACAAACGCAACCCAGCTAATTCTACTAATCGCAATACAAGCCCTAATCGGTTCGATGGCAACGCCAGCATGGACCGCCCTAATAGGCGATCTGGTGCCATCAGCCAAACTCGGAAGAGCAAACGCTTCAATAAACCTCTGGGCATCAATAGGTAGCGTAATTGCAACAGTCGCCTCTGGAATTGTAATGCTTAGCGTTGGCGGTTCTCCTCAAGAAATGATGTTTGTACCCTTGCTTATTGCAACTACCTGCGGCATAATTTCATGCGTGGCAATGCTTCGAATAAAAGAAAAGAAAAACGGCGAAAAACTGAACTTACGAAGACAATTCACGTCAGAGTTTCTTAACACTTTAAGATATACAAAGAGAAACCCGCAGTTTGTAAAATACTGCTACGTAGTAGGCGTCTTCGAATTTTTCATGTCAATCTGCTGGCCGCTAATCGCAAGAACACAGGTAGATGTTTTAAACGCCACAATGCTACACATAGCGCTGCTTTCAGTCGTGCAATCCGTAGTAACCATAGCCTTTCAAGGTTGGGCTGGAAAAGTAACAGACACTATTGGAAGAAAACCCGCCCTGCTAATATTCAGATTAACCCTCATAACAGTGCCACTTGCCTACGCTTTCGTGCCTAGCATAGAAGCATTAATAGTTGTAGGAGCCTTCTGGGGAATAACCATGGCACTTGGAAATGCTGCAGTCACCGCTTATCTTTTAGACATATCGCCGGAAGAACACCGGGGAAGCTTCACTGCAGTATTCAACCTAGTGATAGGTGTAACAACCTTTTTTGGGTCATTACTCGGCGGATACCTATCCGCGTATACAGTTAGCATTTTTGGTTTAGTCGTTGGGTTGCAAATCGTTTACATGGTCTCTATGGGCGGCAGAATCGTCGGCGCACTACTCCACTTCAGATTGAAAGAGACACTTGAAAAGTCATAAAAGATACGCGGGGCGCTCTTGTTTACCGCAGTATTCCCCCGTTATCGGAATAAAAGTTGCGCATTTGGGACATTTCTTTTCTTTGGTAATTTTGTACTGCAACACATAGTATTCATATCTCTGAATAAGCTTCTCTCCGCAGTTAGGACAATAAGTATTTTCGTACCTATGCCCACCAACATTGCCAATGTAAGGATAAAGCACGCCAGCCTTCTTCGCCAATTCATAAGCTTTCTCCAAAATCTCAACTTTTGTCGGCGGATTATCAAACTTGTAAGCAGGGAAATAACGCGTAAAATGCAAGGGTGTTTCAGCGCCAACCTCTTTTAAATGCCTCTCAATAACCCACTGCAAACTCACGTCGTCATCATTAACGTCTCTAACAACCAAATTAACAATTTCAACATGCAACCCTAACTTTTTGGCTTCTCGCGCATTTCTCCAAATCTTATCTACTTCTGCGCCTCCGCAATATTTCTCATAAACCTTAGCATCGCCTTTTATGTCGATTTTTAGTCCATCCAACCCCGCTTCAGAAAGCGCCTTCAGAGCCTCTAGCGTCATGTAACCATTTGAAACATAACAACAATATTTTACGCCCTTTTCTTTACCATATTTAAAAAGCGGAATCATCCACTCAGAAAGAAGCGTTGGCTCTTGAAAACTTGCACACAAACCAACATCACCATTATAAATGGCTAACTCAACCATTTTCTCCGGCGAATAAAAAACCGCTTTAGCAGGGTCTGGCTCCAACTTTGACAAGTGAAAATTTTGACACCAAACACAATTCAAATTACAAGACCATGTTGAAAAAGTGAGGGCTGTCGACCCTGGCCAATAATGAAAGAAAGGCTTGATTTCTATTGGACGGCTCTCAACTGCACTTACGTCGCCATAAACAAGCGTGAATAACTCTCCATCGATGTTCATTCGGGTTCTGCAGAAACCTTTCGAGCCGAGGCGAATCTCACACTTTCTTTCGCAGAGGCTACATCTGACAGCATCATCATGGAGTTTTTCATAAAAAAGTGCTTTGCGAACAGTTGGGTAACTAGTTAAATCTGGCATTAGCCTTCAATTTAATTAATATGGCTTAATTCTGACTTAAACATTACTTTTTCTAAAGTGCTCCCAACCTCGCGGCTCAATAACATGCCTTTTTCCGTTAATTTCCAAAATAATTCTCTTTTCAGCTGTCACCTTTCCAATTTGCAAAAGCTTTCCACCAACCTTCTCAACAGCTTTTTCTGCTCGACCCCAAAGCGTAGGCTTTACCGTCAAGACAAGCTCGTATTCTTCTCCACCGTAAAGCGTCAAATCTAACAAGTCAAGCTTGCTGGTTTCCGCAAACTTTTCCACTTCTTTGGCTACTGGAAGCTTGCTTATCAAAAAGCCAACATTGCTTGTCCTTGAAATTTCATGCAAACTCCAAGCTAAGCCGTCGCTTGAATCAATAGCCGCCGTAACCGCCCTTGTCCGACTTAACGCTAATCCTTCTTTTAATCGTGCATGCGGCATCAAAACCGCTCCAACAAGAGCCTCACGAATTTTCCTCGGTGCCGCAAGATTGTTAAGTAGAATCTTCAAACCAGCAGAAGTTTTACCGAAAAACCCAGTAACCGCCACAAGGTCTCCAGGTTCTGCTCCACTCCGCAACATAACACTTTCCTTTTCTGCAATTCCAAAAACTGAGAGACTGATTATCACGTCTGAAGCCTCGTTTGTGTCTCCTCCAATGATAAATGCGCCGTACTCGCGTGCGCCAGCATTAAGTCCAGCCCCAATTTCTTCTATGTCGTTCTCGGCAAGTTTCGGGGGCAGTCCAAGCGAAACAAGAATAACCTTTGGTTCCACACCTTTTGCGGCGAAATCGCTAATATTCATAATAACAGCTTTTCGTGCCGCTTGCCAAAGACTCATTCCCAGCGGCACATCAGTTTTGTCTACCAGCATGTCTGTTTTCAAAATTAAGAGTTGCTCGTTGCTTAGCGGATATGCGGAGACGTCATCGCCAAAAGGAATAGGCATCTTGGGCATTTTCTCCAGCTGGTCTAGAATTAACTCGATTATTTTTCTCTCTCCAATCGCTTTTAAGTCGTCCAAACCCCTACACCTTTGTATTAGTGAATAGAAAGCTGTTGTCTTAAATATTCTCAGCAAATCTCGGAACAGCTATGAAATGCGGAACGCTTTTCTAGTCTCCATACACAAACTGATATGTACTTATGTGACACTTTTCAAAACTCCCTATTCTTTTATGAAGCCTTGTGCCTTAAGAAAATTCATTAACTTCTCATTCGTACTCTTCACAAATTCTTCTTTGTAATGCCTTGAATATGATTTTCCATAGTTTCTTTCCGTAAGGAGTTTTTCAAACTCCTCTTTCGTTAACTCTTCTCCACGGCGTTTCAAGTCGTTGGACATGAACTCTCTCCAGTAATCTGAAACATCCTTTGCATCTATATCCCTATAACTGTCCTCACAAACTATCACATCAAAACTCCATTTTCCCCTTATCCCAAGCTTTCTCACCGGATAACCCACGCACAAAATGCTAAGCGCCAAACAATGTTCTGGCAACTTCAAAATTTCCTTAACTCTCTGCGGGTGCTCAATAACTGACCCGATTATCACGCTGCCGAGACCCAAAGCTTCTGCGGCGATAACCATGTTTTCAAGCGCTAAAGCGGCGTCCAAAACTCCGAAAGTGAAGGGAAGAATGCCAGTAAAATCGTAGTTCACTCCGGTTAGTTTTGCAGCTTTTAAATGCCGATGAAGATCAAGACATACTACAACCCACACTGGAGCATCTTTCATAAACGTTTGATTCTCGCAAAGTTCATACAATTGTTCTCTAACTATTTCGTCTTTTACAACTATGAATGTTCTGGGTTGAATGTTTCCAGCAGACGGCGCTCGAATTCCAGCAAACAAAATCTGTTTAAGAATTTCTTCTGGAACATGCCTGTTTTTGTCAAAATTTCTAATGGAAGTTCTTGCCAAAATAGTGTTCAACAAATTGGAGCTTTTCATAGGAGACCCTGCCTAGAAAAGGCTATTCCGAACATCTTAAAAATAACAGTTTCCCTCATTAGTTGCGGATGCCTCGGTAGCTCAGCTCGGTAGAGCGACGGTCTCGTAAACCGTAGGCCCCGGGATCAAAGCCCGGCCGAGGCTTTTATGCTCGTGTATTTTCGTTGTGCGGTTGAACAGAAATATTTATTAAATATTAATATTAAAGATACATTTCAGAAGAAACTCCGGAAGGATGAGTCATGCCTCCATTCCACATACACGACGAAAAACTCAAATGCCCATACAAAGGATGCGGAAAAACATTCGAAAAACCAACAGTCCTAACAGACTCATCCACAATACCCAGACAAAGCTACTACGCATGCCCATACTGCAACTCAAAACTAGACATAATAGTAGAAAACATGAAAATCGTCAGCGTCAAACCAACAGAATACCCAAAAGTCTTCGACTCACCAGCTAAATGCGCCCACTATTTTGGATTCTTAAACGCTATCCCAAAAGACGCCTCAATCCCAGACGAATGCCTAGTGTGCCCAAAAGTCCTCCAATGCAGCATAAGAAAAAAGTAACAAAACCCCACCCACGTTTCTTTCCGAGAGAATGTTTTAAATTTATCTTCCAGAATTCTATTTTCGCCCGCCAACCCATCCACGGGGCTGTCGGCTAGCTTGGTCTAGGCTTGGAGACTCGGGCTCTCTATGCGTGTTGGCGTTTGCCATGTGCGGGAAGGACCCCGGTTCAAATCCGGGCAGCCCCATTCAAGGTCCTAAACCCAAATGGGTTCGAGCACTAAATCATTCATAGTAACAAGTATTCTTTTCACACTAAACTCTTGTTCTTAAGGCGTGCATAACGTCGCTTCTTGTTACGATTCCAAGCAATAAGTGCGTGTTATTTTTATCAACAACAAGTAACCGTCCGATGTTGTGTTTATTCATTTTTTCAAAAGCTTCCGCAAGGGAGTCTTCTGGAAAAGCTGTGATCAAATTTTTTGTGCAAATTTCTCCAAGAGAAACATTGTTTCGCTTTTGTTTAGCAACTTTCATAGCATCTTGCAAAGTGACAATTCCAGCGAGTTTATTGGATTCGTTTATTATTGGAAAGCCGATGTGGTGGTGTTCAGCTATTTTGTCGAAAAGTTCGTTAACCGTCATAGCTGGTGTCAGTGTCACGACATTTTTTGTCATTATTTGTTCTACTTTCATTTCTTGAAGCATGTTGATTTCGATGGCTGTGGGTTTTATGGAAAATTCTGTGGCTGAAGGGATCGGAAGCCCCTTCTTCTTCATAGTTTTAGTTTCTTGCATGGCATTTTTTCTTTTATGAGTGGATAAATTGATTAAGTGTGCTAATGTTTCTGGTTCGGTTTCTATTTCCTTTGTTGTTATGATGCCTTTTTCGACAGCTAATTTTAAGAATTCTTCGCCTTTTTTAGTTCTGACAATTATTATAGACCAGTCTTTCAATGGTGCTGCTCCGCCAACACTTAAGTCTGCAAGCTCAGAGGTAAAGTCTGTGCATGTTTTACAGCGGTTCATGATATGAGGTTTGACTTCTGACAGTGGAATTCGAATTGTATGGTTCTCTGTCGTTACTACATATTTGTCTTCTATCAAATCAACATTTTGAATTTCGCTAGCTGCAATGTTATGTTCTTGCAGAAGATACTCTAACAGTCGACCTAGCGAAAAGGTCCAGAGGCAAAAAAGCCCTATGGTTATTTCTAAACTGCCAATGAGTTTATGTTGCCAAGCTTCAAGTTTTCGAAGCGCGAGAACATGGCATGGAACGCCAACAAAAGCAATGTGGAATCTGCCGTGCTCAAAAACTGCACGACCGAAAGCCTCTGCCACCGCGCTGGGTACAACTTTTGAGTCTACGACAGAAAGTGTGTCATCTGGCACGAGGCTTACTGAAGGCTTAACTTTTATGCTTAGCCTGGGAGATACTTTTGAAACTATAGCGCTGTCAATTATTTTTTGATTAATTGCAAAGTTAAGTAAGGCGTTTATGACGCCGCCGCTTTTTGTGGCTTCTCTTATTGTTGGATTGGTAGCGTGTGCAAGTAGAATTTTCCTATAATAGCCTAGGCTTTCTCTTCTGAAAGGCGCATCTACAACGAATCTTAACGTTTCGTATAAAAGTGCGTCGGTGTGTGGGCATATATCATAACAGATTGGACAAGTATCCAAGTGTTCAGAGCAATCATAAAGTCTGTTTGGTTTGTTTTCATCCACTTTTATCGCATGAATTGGACATGCAGCTTCACATGCACCGCATAGGGTGCAGAACTCCGGTTCTATTATCAGCCGTTCTAAGTCATTGAAAGCTATGAGTTTATTCTTATTTGTTGGCATGATTAAGCTCTCTGTTTATACTAGTGAAAGTTGTGATTAAAATATCTGTAGTTGTTTTTGAAAGAAGTCATGGCACGAACGGAAGTTGCTGTATTACCGGGTTGATAAGGTCTAAAATGATTGTTGGATATAATCCTAAAACAATTATTGCTGCAACAAGAATGAAAATTACTGCAAGGAGTTTTTTGGGCTCTTTAATTTTTGCTTCTTCTCGCGGTTTTTTCGCGTACATGTAATTGATTAATCTCAACAAGTATGCAGCTTGAATTACGCTGGTTAAAACACCTATCACAGCTAACCAGCTTAGATTTGCCTCTATTGCAGATGTAAAAACTAAATATTTTGCAATAAAACCAGCGAGAGGTGGGACTCCTGCAAAAGAAAAGGCGGCGAAAAGTAATGCTAAACTTGTAAGCGGCATTTTTCTCCCTATCCCTGAAAAATCGTCTAAAGTCTCATATCCCATATTGTTTAAAATTCCAACAGTCATGAAGGCAAGCGCTGTGGTTATTCCTCCGATAAGGAAGAAGTAGAGGTTACCCACTATTCCAAGCGATGTCACGCTGGTTATTGCTACAAGATTATAGCCTACATCTGCAATGCATATATTCGCTATTAAACGCTTAACGTTTTTTTCAGTTAACGCCAGCAAGTTACCCACTATCATTGTTAACGCAGACAAAACTGCAAGCATAAGGGTCCAAGGTAGGACTGTGGAAGGCGTCAAAATGTAGATGAGGACTCTTAGCAAAACATAGTAGCTTCCTTGATCGACAAGTGCTGACAAGAAGGCTGAAGAGGATGCTGGAGCTGCAGCGTAGGCGTCTGGCAACCACATATGGAAGGGCACGACAGCAGCCTCGATTGAGTAGCCTGCTACGATGAAAATGAAGGCTATTTCAAGTAGGTGCTTATCTTCAAGAGCCATTAACGCGTTTTTCACTGCCCAGAAGTTAAGTGTGCCCGTGAGAGCGTAGACTATTGAAAGTCCATAGATTATGAAGGCTGAAGCAATTATTATCATGATCAAGTATTTTATGGTGGCATGCAAAGACCTAGATGTTTTCCGATATAGCATTAGGAAGCTTGAGCCTGCTGCTGTGGCTTCCCAAAAAATAAAGAGTGTTAAGAGGTCGCCAGCGAACGCTGTTCCTATTACGCAGCCGATGATTATTAGTATAATTGAATAGTAGCGTTCTGAAAGTTTTTCATCAGAATTTATGTAAAAAAGGCTGTACATGAAAACCATGGCGCCGACTATTGTGAAGATTATTGCCATGTAAATCGATACTGCGTCTACTAGGAATGTTGTTGAAAACATGGCGAACGGTTCATCGGTTAATGTTAAGTTAAGGAATGGTTGAGGCGGTGGTTGCGCATAATATTTCAATGCCAGATTTGCTACGCTTATGACTGCAATAATGAATATCGCTGAGAACCAGCCAAGCATGAGAGTAGTTTTTCCAGTTTTTCTTTTGCGAACAGTTTTAACTACTGGTATTGTTAGAAGCGAAAACACGACGAAAACAATTATGGGTGAAGATATGTCCAAGATTTCTATCATTGGCTTGCCTCGCTAAATGAAGGTCACGCTCGTGATGAGTTGTATGAAAAATGTCGGCCATATGCCAAGAACGATGACGAATGCCGTCAAAATAATCATGGCTAATTTCATAAAGAATGGAACGTCTGTTATTTTTTCATGTTTTGCTGAGCCGAGAAAAACGTGACCTACGAATCTTAGGGCGTAGGCTAGGGATAAAACTGTGGCTATTAGCATTAGTGCTGTTGGTATAAGGTAGAAGTTGTCGTTGTTGATTGTTTGGAATGCTCCCACAAAGATTAGAAATTCGCTGATGAAACATGCGAATGGTGGTATTCCAGCGATGCTTAATGCTGCAGTGGTTGAAGATGTAGCTGTGATTGGCATTTGCCCAGCAAGTCCACCCATTTCGCGAATGTCTCGAATTTCGAGTTGCTTCATAACTGCTCCAGCTGACAAAAAGAGCAAGCCTTTGCTTACCGCGTGATTTATCAAATGTAAGACTGTTCCAGTTATGGCTTCTTGGAATGGAAAAAGAGAAAGCCCGAAGAGAACGTAGCCCATGTGTGCTATGCTCGAATACGCGATTATTCGTTTTATGTCTGTTTCCACCAAAGCGATTAATGAGCCGAAGAAGGCGGATAAAATTCCGAAAATCGTTAGTCCGTGCAGGAAAAGGCTTCCGAAGTCTGTTGCCATGACGGCTGGAAAAACTGTTCCCAATGATACACGGAGTATTGCGTAAGCGCCGGCGCTGATTATGACTCCGCTTAGAAGTGCAGACATTGGCGCTGGGGCTTCAGAGTGTGCGTCTGGCAACCACATGTGAACTGGAACAGCAGCCATTTTAACTGCAAAGCCTGCTGTGAGAGACAGTAAAATCCATTTTACAAGTTCTGGATTAGCAGTCATTAGTGCGGTTTGTGCTTGAAACATGTCTAAGTCTCCTGTAACCATGAATATTGCGCCTATGCCTAAGAGGACGAAGACTGCGCCTGCGTGTGTGAATATGAAGAATTTGAAGGCGGCTCTGTATGGTTCTCTGTAGCCCCATCCGCCTATTATGAAGTAGGTTGGGACGAGCATTAGTTCCCAGCAGAAGTAGAAGAGCATGAGGTTTGATGTGATGAAGACGCCGACGAGACCTATGGAGAGTAATGTTAAAAGAGCATAGTATTCAGCGAGTCCTTTTCTTTCTTGCATGTAATTTATCGAGAAAAGCGTGGCTGTTAAAATGAGTATTAGGGTTATGATTGCCATTGAGAAACTGATTCCGTCAACAAAAAGCGTGAAAGAAGAGTGGAGAACGGGAATCCAATAGTAAGATTCGACATATTTGTGGTCTGCGCCGTTGAGAATGGATGGCACGGTTGTAGAAAGCACTGCTATGTTGATTATGCATATTAAAGCAACCAGGAAGGCGGCTGTTTTGGAAGATTTTCTACCTAACAAATAAACGAATGGAACAGCCAAAGTTGGTAGAAGCAGTGTTAATAAAAGTGTGTTTTCCATTTGCTTCACCTAAGCATAGTGATTATTATTAGTATTAGAATTATTAAAAACCCAATGAGTGCAGCTGCTATGTAATGTTGTAGGGAGCCTGAACGCATTCTTTTAATTTTTGATGCCGAAGCCAAAGTCTTGTTCGTAGCCATGTAGAGTAATTCATCGGCAAAAATGTCTAAATACTTTTGAGTGTTATGAGCCAAACTCATTACTTCACTTGCAACAAGATACGGTAGACGGTTAAAGAAAGTTGTTTCAACCCGCTTAAGACCAACAGAAATTAGTAAGACACTTCGTGCAACAACTTTTTCATAAAAAGTATCAAAGAAATAGCCATGCTCCAAAATTAAGATCAGAGGAGTCAACAGTTTACCTTTGATTTTTTCTATACTCTCTGATTTCTTGTAGTAAGTTATGTAAATGGGGAAACCTCCTGCAAAAAGAATTAGAAGAAAAATAAGAGTTGCTGAACTGAAAACTTCGCTTAGTCCCATTTCTACACCTACATGCATGAAATTACCTATCAAAGGTCCTAGAAAACCCCAAGCGAAGCACAAAACCGCGAGTATCCCAGATGCGAAAAGCATTGTTTTCGGCGGTTCATGTAGGTGAGTTTTCTTTACATGTTCAGATGGTTCACGCAGAAAAGTTAGGATGATAAAACGCAAAGTATATGCAAAAGTGACCGCTGTGGACGCATAAATTGTAAGCACAAGTAAAACATCTCCTGTTGACCAGAGACTGCTTATAATGAAGCCCTTACTGAAGAAACTTGCAAATGGGGGCACACCAGTCCGAGCCAGCATGACAACTATGCAGAGCAAAAACGTGATTGGCATGGCTTTCCTCAGTCCGCCCATCTGACGCATATCGCGGGTTCCTAACATATGAATGATGCCGCCAATCGTAAGGAAACCTAAGCCTTGAAAGAAAGCATGACTTAACATATGAAATAAACCAGCAAACCAGCCTAGCGAAGAAGGAGACGAGGCAGCACCCAATGCGGCAATCATAAATCCTATCTGACTGATGGTTGAATAAGCAGGCACTCCTTTTATGTCAGGCGTATACAAAGCCAAAGTAGCCCCAATGAACGCAGTAATAGCACCGATCCAAGCAACACAAGATAACCATAATGGGATTAAAGTTATCACTGAGCCAAAAAGTATGAACAACCTAGCAATCAAGTAAACACCAGCCTTCACCATTGTTGCTCCATGCAAGAGGGCGCTAACCGAAGTTGGAGCCTCCATTGCAGTATAGAGCCAAGTGTGCAAAGGTAGCTGGGCTGATTTCGCGATTGCTCCTCCAAGCATTAGAAAGGCAACCGCAGTCAACATTGGTAAAGGTACAGTCCTAATGTTTTTAATAGTGTAGGAGAAAGAAAAAGAGCCTAAACTTGTGTAGAGAAGGGCAATCGCGGCTAACAAGCAGACATCACCTATACGGGTCATCAGAAAAACTTTCACTCCTGCGCGAACTGATTCGGGGCGTCGATACCAGAAAGAAACCAGTGAATAAGAGCAAAGCCCTACCATTTCCCAGAAAATGAACATCTGAAGAAAATTATCTGACATGACAAGACCTATCATCGAACCCATGAAAAGAAGCATGAAAAAGTAGTAACGGGTCAAGTTTTCTTCACCAGCCATATAGCCTATAGAATATATGATAACTACAAAACTGAAGAAAGCAACTAAATTCGCAAATAGGACACTGAGCGAATCGACGAATACGCCTGCATCGATGCTCATGGAAGGAATCCATGGAAAAACCATGTCTGGACTCGCTAAAGCGCCAAAATAAACGTCAGGAACCATAGAAAATGCAAATATCGTAGCAACTAGGCTCACTGTTACTGCAAAATATTCTCTTGCTTTTCCGCCTAGCCGCGCAATTATTGGAATAAACAGGCTAGAAATGGTTGGAACTATCCAAACAAGCCATGGTGCATAAGGAAGCAATTACTCATCACCCTTACTGATTTCGCTATCATCTTTTTCCTCATTTTCAATTGTTTTATTTTGTTCTATTTCTGTTAGCTTTCTGATGTCGCATGTTCCATACTTCTTAGAAGCGATAACAAGCAAACCCAAGACAATAGCAGTAACACAAGTGTCGGTGGAAAAAGCAAGTATCAAAAACGTTTCACCTAAAGCTCTATCCAACGAAGAAGCAAGCAAAACAAAATTCATCGAAGCCGCCACTGCAATCAATTCAATCGATATTAACACTTTTACCAATTGACGCCTAGTCAAAAGACCGTAAATACCAACTGCAAGCAATGTAACTGAAAGAATTATGTAATCCATCAGCGTTCACCCTCCTTTCTTTCATAAAGAACTATCGCAATGCCCAAAGCAACAGTCATTATGACTAAACCCTGCAGAACAACGTCTATTGCTCTCAAATCCCAAATAGCTTGCCCAAACGAAACACTCGAAGAAACATTAGCCGGCATAACTGCAACAGACAATAAAACTGATGGAAGCGACAACACCAAGGCAACTACAGCAACCAGAGACAGGTTTTTAAACGACTTTTTCTTGCTTGGCTTTTCGCTGAGCATTTCACCAGACAAGAAAAGAACCGCCAAAGTCCCAGCACCAACAGCTAACTGAAAAACAGCTACAAAAGTGGCATCACTTAAAGCGTACAAAATCGCCATCAAAACAAACACACAAGCCAAAGAAGCAACAGAATAAACTGCCTCATCAAGATAGATTGCCAAACAAGCCGAAACAACCAAACCCACCGCAATCAATTCAACAATCATTTTCTACGCACCGCCAACCTTACCCGAATCTGTTTGAGGCTTTACCACCAAGTCAGATTTATCAGTTGAGGCAAGCTCAAAAATTTCCGAACTTTTAATCGCACTCCTAGGACAGCTTTCAGCACATTGATAACAGAAAACACAAAGATCCAAGTGAAACAACGGCCTCTTCTTCCCATCCACATCAACCATCTCAATAGCCTTTGCAGGGCAATCCCTAGCGCACAAGCCACAACTAACACAGAGACTTATATCAAACACGTGTTTGCCACGGAAGCCAACAGGAACTTTCGGCTTCACTTCTGGATATTTCCGTGTAGCTGGTTTTTTAAAAACATGAGAAAACACTTCCCTCAACATTGGCGACAACTTAACCATCTGTCTCTTCACCTCATTAATGGATTGAACCACAAGCCCAAGGCAACTGTTACAGCAAGGGATAATAGCGACAGAGGCAACAACACTTTCCAGTTGGCAACCAACACTTGATCAATGCGCAACCTTGCAAACACACACGTCAAATATTCACTAATCACAATCACCACTAGAAGTTTAAGCACAAACCATAAAGCATACCAAAACATAGGCAAACCGAAAAATACAGGTCCATAAGGACCACCCAAAAATAGCTCAACGGCAATGGCTGCGCCTAGAACGATTTGCACATCCTTAGAAAGCTTCAAGAAAGCTAACTTTCTGCCAGTATATTCTGTCTCGTAGCCTCCAACAATCTCAGTTTCAGCATGTGGGACATCAAACGGGTCTTTCTCCAATTCTGCCTGAAGAGTAAGGATAAACAATGCAAAAACCCATGGAATTAAAAGGGCAAATGGAACATTTTGACTCAAAGCTATAGCTGAAATGCTAAGATTGCCCGTTAGAAATGCCGGAGCTAACGCAAGAATGAAAAGAGGTATGTCATAACCAAGAAACTGTGTCAAAACCCTGGTTGCGCCCACTGCACTGTAGGGGTTTGTTGAAGACCATCCAGAAAGAAAAAGGAAAAAGTTAGCAATAGACACCAATGTTAGGACAAGAATTAGGTCTCCTTCAAAATTTGAATTTGGGATAACGTTTGCTCCATCAACTGGCAAAAAGAGAAAAGCAAAAACGAAAATTGAAAAAGAAAGAATAGGCGCAAGCCTGAACACAACATTTCTGGTATTAAATGGAATTATGTCCTCCTTTGTCAACAACTTGACGAAATCAGCCAGAGGTTGAAGAACACCTGCTGGACCAGTATAAGTAGGTCCCATTCTGTTTTGCATCCGAGCTTCTATTTTTCTTTCAACCCAGTCACAAAACATAGTAAACAACAAAATAAAGGCAAAGCCAGGAAAGACCAACACGCGAAAAACAAATTCTGGATTTAGGCTCATTTTCTGCCTCCTATCTATCCGTGCAAGAGAAGCAAGGGTCTAAACTAACGAAACTTGCTGGCACATCCGCTATGTTGCCGCCTTCTGCAATTCGAACAAAAGAAAGAATATTGGCAAAAGTTGGAGTACGCACTTTCACACGTTCTGGATATGCTGTCCCATTGCTTTTCACATAGTAAAACAATTCACCTCTCGGCGCTTCAACACGACTAATCGCCTCGCCAATTGGCACGATTCTTGGCACTCTAACTCTGTAAGGTCCACTCGGCAAATTGTCCAAAACATAATTTATTATGTTTATGCTTTCACTAATTTCATCCAAGCGAACCATAAGCCTCGCCCAAGAATCCCCTTCATCGTAAGTCACTATGTTAAATGGGATTTCACTATAAGCCGCATAGGGTTCATCCTTTCTAACATCCATTTTCACGCCAGAACCCCCGAGCAACTGGACCAACAACACATAGTTTCAAAGCATCTTGTTTACTCAGCACTCCAACATTTTTAGTTCTCATCTTAAAAGTCGGATCGTTCTCAAAAATACGCTTGTAAAAGCCCATTTTTTCCTTCAAGTTCATCAATTCTGTTTTAATCTTTGGAACAGTCTCCTCTTGTAAGTCTCGCCTTACGCCACCTATTGTTATGAATGAGGCAATGACTCTGTTGCCAGTAAGCCACTCCACAATGTCCATCACTGGTTCACGGTCACGCCACATGTACTGAAACAAAGTCTCATACCCAATCTCTAATCCAGCATGACCTAAAAGAAGCATATGACTATGAATTCGGTTCAATTCCAAAATTAATGTTCGCAGATAATTGGCTCTCGGCGGCACGCTCACACCTAATATAGCTTCCACTGCCTGACAAAAGCATGCCGCGTGGCAAGCGTTGCAGATTCCACAGATTCTTTCAACCAAATAGATATCTTGCAGGTAAGTGCGCTTTTCCGCGGCTTTCTCAATTCCTCGATGGACATAACCAATGCGAGGCTCAACCTCTTTCACATTTTCTCCATCAACTTTTAAAGAAAACTTCTCTGGCTCTATCAAAGCAGGATGCTGAGGACCCACTATAATATTTATCAACTTCCCATCGTTCGAGAGCTGCCCTTCGCCAGAAGAAACATTAGCATTTTCCATTCTGTTTGGAACAAAAACCTCAGCATCCTTCCTAAGTGGAAAAAGATTTTTCGGCCAATCATCCGGCAAGACTAATCTCTTGAGGTTTGGATGTCCTTCAAACTTTACGCCAAATAAATCAGCCACTTCTCTTTCATGAAAATTCGCACCTGGAATCAAATCTGTTATGCTCTTGATCTCCGCATCTTCTTTAGGCACTTCTGTCCTAATCGTAATTATGGTTCCACGACTACGGATATGGTACATCAGCTCAATAGTCTTCCCCAAATCCACACCTGTAAGCGCCGATAAACCAGCATTTTCATCTGCCTCAAGCAAAGCTTTTAATGCATCTTTATGAAACTTAGCGTCAACGCGAACAAAGGCTCTGCCAGGCTGTAGAGTCCCAATTTGAAGGATTTTCTCTCCAAGCTTATTGCTGAGCAGAACAGCCACGTCATTTTCAACGTTTGTCACTTGTTTTCGCCTCGATTGATTTAAGCAGCTTTACGATTCCGTCAATCATCGCTTCAGGTTTCGGTGGACACCCGGGAATGTAGACGTTAACTGGAATAACCTTGTCAACACCTCCCAGCACATTATAGTTTCCTTCAAACACGCCACCTGAACAAGCACAGGCGCCTATTGCGACGACAAATTTTGGTTCAGGCATCTGTTCATAAATACGCTTTAGCCTACCAGCACATTGCCTCGTGACTACACCAGTAGTTAATAGAACGTCCGCATGCCTTGGCGAAGGCTCAAGCAAGATTCCAAAGCGTTCCACATCATATTTAGGCGTTAAAAGCGCAACAACCTCAATATCGCAGCCGTTGCACGCTCCAGAGTTGAAATGAAGAACCCAAGGTGATTTCAACCTCGCCCATTTTAAAAGACGAGCAGAAGACATTATTGATCGCCCCCTTCAAAAAGAAGGAAACTCGATATAAGCACCATGCTCAGGTAAAGCATGAATAAAAACACGCTCGTTATTTGAAGTTTTAAGGAAGCAAAAGCAACCAGCAAAATCGAGGAATCCAAAACTACAAAATATATGAGATACTTATAAAGTGACACATTAATTCTCAATTTGCAGAAAGTTGCCTTTTCTCCACACGCATACGTGGATTCACCTTTCCCGTCTCGCGCAGATTTTGCTGACAACCAACGACCAAACATGTAAACAAGAAAAGATGCAACCAGTATTAAAAAGAAAGCAGTAACTAACTCAACAAGCGTAGCAGGTCACCGTCACCACAATCTTCTCCATAACATTTCGCACTCTTATGTTACACTCTTTTCCGCATGTTGAACTATCTATGCTTGAAACATTAAGCAACGTTGGAAACCGCACAGTGGAATTTAAATTTTATCCATCTGTTTTTCAGTATAATTACTTTGAACATAATAGATGATGAAAGGCTACTTCTATTAAAAATATTAGAGTTACGTCACAAAATTATCGAATCTTCAAAATAAGAGTTAGGACTTGAACCCTTTTTTGATATGGGTAGGGACAGCCCTACCATTCTAGAACTCAACTACACCGAATGCGCTGCGGAAGAAGAATTAGATCAGCTACTATTCAAAATCGACGTCTATCTGCACACTAGAAAATTTTCTTCTATCTAAAAACCTCTGCCCTACAAGAAAAAAAGTTGAACCTATATATAAGGGGGGATAAACTTTACAGAACAAATAACGTTCTTCTAACCATTCAGTTTCTTTATGGCTTCTTTAATGGTCAACACTGAGTTTTCGAAACTCTTCTTCGTCTTCGGCATTAACTTCAACTCTAGTATTCTTTCTATTCCATTTCTGCCCAAAACTACTGGCACACCGATAGAAACGTCTGAAAATCCGTATTCTCCCTGTAAGACCGTAGAAACACTCATCACTCGATTTCTACCCCTAAGAATGGCATCAGCCATAATCGCAATTGTTGCCGCTGGTGCATAAGTCGTCGACCCTTTCAATTTTATCACATCAGCACCAGAACTCACTGTCAAATTCACTATCTTCTCAATCTGCTCCTCCCTAAGCAACTTCGTTATAGGTATCCCAGAAACAGAAGCGTACTCAACAAGCGGAACCATAGAATCCCCATGCTCACCAATAACTAAAGCACGAACATCCTCCCTAGAAACATTCAATTCCGTCGCAATATAAGACCTAAAACGCAGAGTGTCCAAAATGTTTCCCATTCCAAAAACTCGATTTCTTTCAAAACCAGATTCCTTGTAAGCCACATAAGTCATAATATCAACGGGATTTGTGACAACCATCAACTTACAATCAGGCGTATACTTCACAATTTCCTTAACCACAGATTTAACTATCGTCGCATTCCTGTTCATAAGGTCAATCCGTGTCATCCCTGGTTTTCTCGCTTCACCCGCTGTTAATATTACAATTTCTGAGTTTTTCATTGCGCTGAAATCGTTTGTTCCCACAATCTTCCCATCAAACTCAATCGCTGGCGCCGTTTGCATCATATCTAAGGCTTCGCCTTTAGCTAAATTCTCAAAAATGTCAATTAACACAACATCGCCTATTCTGTACCTTAAGATGTTAAATGCCGCAGCGCTTCCTACTTTTCCAGCGCCAATTATAGTTATCATACAAAAACGATTAGCTAATTCTAAATAGATATACTTAACTGCACTTTCTAATCCAATTTTCCTTTCATGTTGGCGGTCCTTGCAGCGCCCACTCGGGAACACGCGCATTCGGAAAAGAATCTGCCCTAGGAAGATAAGGTTTAACATCCACTATTGGCGAACCATCGAGAGCATCAAGTCCCTTCACGGTCAGATTGCATTTCTCAACTTTAACCAGTTCCACAACACACAAACCTATTGGGTTTGGACGTGAAGGGCTTCTGCAAGCAAAGACACCCGTTTCCACGTTCCACGCGTGCTTTCGTGGAAAAACCAGCAATGTTTGTCTCTCCTCTTCTTTATCACGCAGATGCATCCAGTAAAGAATGATAAGGTGCGAAAAATCTTGTATGCCCTTAAGTCCCGCACGAAATTCTGGAAAAATCCGCACTACAGCTTTCTGTTCACCGGCTTTTGCAACAACTCCAATAAAGCGAAGTTCACCTTTAACACTCATTTGCCATACACCTTTTATCTTTCATGAAACAATTGAGAACTGTAAATCAATATTCTAAATTCATAAGTGTTTTAATATTTTTCACGGTTAAGCTATGTGATTGCAGGGTGAAATTGCCTTGAGCGAGCAAATCTTTCAAAGTTGCAAGGAACTAATAGACGACGCAAAAATGGGCTGCGCAGACCTCGTTTTTAAAGAAGTTTGCCTTGAAATTTTATCAAGAGCACGAAACATTTTAACAGAAAAACAGTTTAAACAGTTAGTGGCTTATGCCGCCGAAAGAATGAAAGAGAAAATTCCTTTTGAATTGCAAGAACAATTAATGGCGCACAAGTGAAACATAAGACACGTTCGCAAGCTTACCATTTAATCATCAACAGTTTGCGGGGCAACGCGGCATCGAAGACAATTCTACCCTGCAACTTTCATTTTTTGACAGAATACAAATTATGCCTAACCAAGCTTGTAGCCAATTTTCCTCAGAAACTCTTTTCTTGCTTTAACGTCCTCAGCCTTTTCCACGCCTTTACTCTTTACCCCGTCAACAACGCCCATGATCCCTCTTCCCTGTTCAGTTTCAACAATTAAGACTTCAAGAGGATTTGCCGTAGCAGCGTAAATGGTGCAAACTTCTGGCACTTTTTTGATCTTGTCTAAAACGTTTATTGGATAAGCATTTTTAATGAAAATTATGAAACTGTGACCACAAGCAATTTGGAAGGCTTTTTCCGCCGCTAACCGTCTTAATTCTTCATCGTTTCCTTCATGTCTCACTAAGCATGGTCCAGAACTTTCACAAAAGCCTATTCCAAATTTTATGTTAGGCACAGCGTTAACCAACGCTTCGTATAAATCTTCAACTGTTTTGATGAAGTGTGCCATGCCTAAAATCACATTGCAGTCCTTTGGTACTTCAACTTTCACGGTTTTAAATTCCAGCATTACACCATCTCCCAATGCTGTTTTTGTAAGCGTTAGCTTAAAAATTAAGCGTTGCTTTCAATTTTTCTCCTCGCAACCTTTATAGCAAAAATTATCATGCCCAACACCACTATAATTGATGACATGTAGAAGGCATTCACATAAGCTGCATGTCTAGGCAACCCAAACACTTCAATTTGAAAATCTGCAACTGGCCCGCCAACCAAAAATCCGGCAGGTCCCCAGCTTAACGCCATAACCGTATTGTATCTGCTGAGCAATCGTCCTCTTTTATGCTCTGGAATTATGTCTCCAGCAAAAGCGAAACCCACCGTATAGAGTGTCCAGAATGCTACGCCATTTAATCCATAAGTTAAAGCCATCATTGGAACATTTAAGGGTACGCTGTAAAAGAGTGGCGTAATTGCCGCGAGAATCAAACCGACGAATAGAACTTTGCTTCGTCCAATTTTATCTGCAAGTCCTCCAGATACTACACTGGCAAGCATGCCACCTACCGTCCAAGCGCTCAGTATAAGGCTCATTTCCGCGTCGCTTGCGTTTAGTCCTTCTGGCAAGTCGATAAAAAGAAGAAAAATCTGATTGATTGACGCAGCACCTAAAACTATGATTATGAGAGATATCAGGAACCACTTGTAGGTTTTTTCGCTTTCATTAGTGTATTCAATGTCATTTTCGTTGTTTTCCATGTTAATTTGTTGTTTTTGTTCATGGCTTCTTGTTTTTACGCGCCTTGACGTAAACGCCATTATCACTGTTCCCGCGAACAGTAAAACAGTAACTATGTAAAATATTGTGCCATTCCTAAACCCTTCTCCACTACAATATAGGAAACCCGCGAATATTATGCCAGTCATTCTACCTAATGACGCAATGAAGTTTAACGTTCCAACTACTTTTCCACGTATCTCGGGCGTTGTAACATCCGTAAGCAACGTTGCCCATCCAACATCTGACATCGACCAAAAAAACTCCAATATGGATAAACCAAAAATTATCGCCAAGCCCGCAACGAAACTGCTTCCAGCATCTATTAAGGATTTGTGAGTGATAAACACGAGTATGTAACTGAATGCAGCTATTGTTTCGCCAATAATTATCAGTTTTGTTCTAAGTCTATAACGGTCACTTATTCTTCCCCACAGCAAGTTCTGGCCTAAGGCAGAAGCCACCATGTTAAGTGTTCCAAGAGCTGCAGTTAACGTGGTTTTTGGCATTAGAGTGTAAAGGTAGTTTATCATAAAAGTGTAGAAAACTCCCCTTCTCACAAATGTTAAAAACTGGAAAAGTCCCAAATTAAAAAACACATGAACACTAGATGCAAGATTAAGCGAGTTTCTTTTAATGGGATTTTCCATTTGAAAGGTCACTTCAGTTTTTCTACTTGTTATGGTGGCATTCTTGGTTTGCATCTAAAATGAAGATAGAGGAATGGATAAAACTTGTTATATTAAGAACTTGCCATCCTTGTAGAATAGTTTGTCGTCCGCGTAGATTTCTCCGCCCTTCTTCATGTCTTTTAGAATGTCCCAGTGAATTGGCGACTTGTTTACGCCTCCAGATTCTGGGTAAGAGTTTCCAAGAGCCATGTGTATTGTTCCGCCCATTTTTTCGTCGAAAAGCATGTTTTTAGTGAATTTTGTTATGGCATAGTTTGTTCCAATAGCTGCTTCTCCAATGCGTTCTGCGCCTTCAATTTTAAGGACTTGCTGCAGAAACTCATCGCC
Organism: Candidatus Bathyarchaeota archaeon A05DMB-5; assembly: GCA_019685655.1. Classification (NCBI taxonomy): domain Archaea; kingdom Thermoproteati; phylum Candidatus Bathyarchaeota; species Candidatus Bathyarchaeota archaeon A05DMB-5. The sequence continues at coordinate 54,967 of JABFQP010000004.1, forward strand.
CTTTTCTGCCGACGCCTTCACAACCTTTCCGTCTTTGAACGTGAGTTTTATGTCTTCAACTTCTCTTCCGAAAACTAATCCTGGAAAAGTAAATCTTATCGTGCCGTTCACTGAGTTTTCGATTGGTGCAGTAAAGACTTCGCCGTCTGGCATGTTTTCTTTTCCACCGCAGTTTATCCATCTTCTGCCCTTTGCGTTAAAAGTTAAGTCTGTGTCTTCGCCTACTACGTGAATTTCACTGGCTTTGTTCAAGAATTCACAGATTTTCTCTTGTTGCTTATAGATTTTCTTCCATTCTGCTATAGGATTTTCTTTATCTACAAGGCAACTGTTGTAAACGAAGTCTTCGTATTCTTCAAGTGCCATCGCTGCTTCTTGTGCTTGAGCATTTATAGGATATGGTAACGCTGTCCATTTGAGTTTGCCTTCAGCGACGCGTTTGTAGAAGATTGCGCTTATTTCATTTCTGGCAGCGGCGAAAATTCTTGTTCGAGTTGGGTCTATGTTTGTTAACCTTTTTGGGTTTGGCTCGCAAAAGACGGAAATTCGCGTGTCTATGTTTTCGATTAGGAATTTTTCAAATGATGAAACATAAGTGAGCTGATGTTCTTTAGCGTACTTGAAGAATGTGTAAGTAGTGTCAAGCTGTGGCATTATAAATGGATAAGCATCACTTAACAAGCATTCTTTGTAGATTTCATGCATCAGCGGAAACGCTTGCACATTCCCCTGAATAAGCACCTTCTCCTTAGATTTCACATCCACAGAATAATGAACACAAAGCTTTGCAAGCTTCTCAACCCTCGCATCAACCATTGCAAACCACCCTCTCAGAGAGAACACTAAAGAAACACAAATAGAATGTTTAAGTTTAACGGTCACACTCGCCTACGTCTCCAAAACAAAACCTAAATACTACCAAAACGTGAAAGCAAGTCGGAAAAACACTTGTGGGCCGGTAGTTCAGTTTGGTATGAACGCCTGACTTGCACTCAGGAGGTCGGGGGTTCAAATCCCCCCCGGTCCACATAACTTCGTCACGAATGTTTGCTTTGTTGTCGCCGGTAGATTTTTCTGACGGCTTCTTCAAAATCTGCTCCATGTCTCAAATAAGCAGATATTTCCTTGTTAAGAAGGTCTGTTCCCATGTCTAATCCCCAATGGTTTATATATCTTTTCAAGAGTTCGTCGTAAAGCTCCGTAGCATCAACTTCTTCCATGTCAGCAAACTCAGTTTTCATTTTCTTATGCTCCCCCCTCACATCGTTAATGGTCAATTCATGAGGCAACTCAGATCTTTTTGAAAACCCATAAATAGCCATAGCCGTTCCAAGAATTAAGAAGAGTATAGCAACGAAAATGCCACCTAGAAGACCAGTTGGAACTGTCATTAACGCGGCTATTCCGCCAAAAAGCAGAAAGAATACGCTTGCGTAGATGAAAGAGTCGGCTTCTTTGCGGTGTCGTTTTGTCAAGCATTCTAGGCATAGATGAAGCGTTGCTTCTGCATCTCTTGTTTTAAGGTCGTAGATGTAAAGGCATTCACTGCAAAAATTTCCGCCACAATCATTGCAAAGACCTATTGCTAACCTCTCACCATGATTAAAACACTTAGGTAATCCACCGCTAATTTCCGGCGGGACAAGAAATACCCCTCTGCAATACATGCACTCTAATTGTAAAGCATTCGGTGGAATAATTTTTTTGTAGGGAGCGCCACAGAATGGGCATGTTACAGCTTTTGTTTTCTTTTCTGTCAAATGCTCCCACTAAAGACTAAGATGACTTTCTATTGTAATTAGGTTTTTCTAAATAGGAAACCTGAAGAAACTCACTTAGACTAAGTGCTCAATCAATATCTTTAATCCAATACCGATGAGGATGAGGCCACCAACAATTTCTATTTTCTTTCCAAACACTTCTCCAAGTTTATTACCAGTAGAAGCCCCGAAGAACGACAACAAAAACGTTACAACGCCAATAATTATCGCTGGAATCGCTATTGAGGCTATTTTCAAAAATGCGAAACTTATCCCAACAGCCAAAGCATCGATGCTTGTGGCAATCGCTAAAATCAACAAAACATGAACGCTCAATGTCTTAACCTTTTTCTCTTCTTTTACTTTCCTTATTGCCTCGTAAATCATTTTGCAACCAATAAAACCCAAAAGTCCAAATGCTACCCAATGGTCAAAACCCGATATAAAATCTATTAAACCGAGACCAATTGCCCATCCGATTATGGGCATGAACGCTTGAAAAGACCCAAAAAACGTTGCCATTTTCAAAGCGTCGCTGTTTCTTGAATGCTTCGTTGTTATCATGCCATTTGCGACTGAAACGGCGAAAGCATCCATCGCCAACCCAAGTGCAATAATTATAATCTCAACAATTTCCATTCGGCATCAACTTCTGTAGGTCTCCAAGGCTTTTTCGAAAGCCTCAAATGCTTCAGCAAGGTTTGGGTTATCTGGGTTTACGTTGCCTAGACCCAATCTTACCATGTTTGATTTTACTAGTTTATAGTTGCTTTTGAAAAGAAAGAATGCGCCGGGAACTGGAGTCAAACCGTGCTTTGGTATTGCGTGCTCATTTATCCATCTATAGGTATCTTTTATCGGTAGCTCAATCCAGTAAGTCACGCCAGTCTTGTTAGGAAAATATCTAAAACCCCTTTCACTCAACCATTTCTCCGTTTCGCTTTTGATGCTTGTCCATTTTTGTTTATGTTTCTCAAGTTTGTCCATGTCTTTTTTGAGCAACTCCGCTGCAATCAATTGTACAATACTTACGCTACCGCCTATTGTGTTCACCACATCATTGTATAACTCTTCAACCAAGTCCTCTTTAGCCAAAGCTATGCCGAGTCTCAATCCGCCAAGACCATACGCTTTCGTAAAACTAGTCGTGACTATGCCTAAATTTTTGTCGATGGAAAAAAGTGTAGGAACCACGCTTCTGTCAAACTCCGCGTATATTTCATCACATAAAACATAAAAACCGTATTCGCTAGCGGCCGCCATAATCTCTTTCAACTCGTTTGCATTGGCTATTGTGCCGCTTGGCGCATGAGGATTCGTCAACACAAGCAATCTAGTTTTTTCTGAAACCTTTTTCTGCAGTTCTTCCACATCAAGCCTATACGCTTCGCTCTTTCTTCTTTCCAATCGTTTCACACATGGAAAATGTTCCTGCACTTGCCGCAGTAATGGCTCGTACGTTGGATACTCAACTATTGCTTCTCTTTTCTTTCCGTCCTTTTCAGCTAGATATCTAATTATTCGTGCGTTTTGGCCTGAGGCTCCCTCGCTGGAGATGAAAACATTTTCGGGCTTTACGTTGTATCTTTGAGCTAGAAGTTCTGACAAGAGTTTTGAGTAGTTGGCGTTTAAGTCAACTTCGCCCAACGTCAAGTTGTATTTGAAATAGCTGATGCCGCTTGAGCGGAAATCATACTTTACTTGTGGCACGTGGATATACCAGTTTAGATACAAGGAGGAATGTTTCGTTATTGACACCTTGTAATTTTGGAAATGTGCTGCTCATACTTAGGGATTTCCGCTTTTAACATCATATTTTAAATGTCTTTTTATACGATTGAGCAAGCATCCTAGTTGGTTTTCGTTATGAAAATTAGCGAAGTGAAAAACGGCTCAATCCTGGAAGTTTACGTAAAGCCTAGTTCTAAAGAATTCAAGATAACAGTTGAAGGGGATGAAGTTGTTGTTTTCTGTAAAGAAGAGCCTTTAAAAGGCAAAGTTAACAGAGAGCTTGTGAAAGAGGTTTCGCGACTTTTTGGTAAAAGAGTGAAGCTTGTTTCCGGATTTGCCTCTAAAAATAAAAAATTGCTGGTATATAGCATTGGAAAAAGTGAGATAGAACGTATTTTATCAAGCGTGTAAGTTTTTCTAATCTCTTTGAAGGTTAAACCGCAATATCGCGGCTATTCCGCCAAAAGAATTTTTGAGCATCTGTCCTTCTTCTGTTTCGCCTGATATTACTTCCACTTCCGTGTTCGTATATTCAGCTAATTGTGCAAAATTCTCTATCAACTCTTGCATTTCTGCAATAGCTAAAGATGGAGCTTTACATTTTGGACAAGGTTTTCCTACCAGGCTTTGTTCAAAGTTTGTTAGCATCTGGTTTTTGATGGTTTCTTGTTCTTCATAGCCGCACGCATTGCATTTTATTTTAACACGCACTATGTCAATTCCTTCAGAAAGCAGCAAAGTTCTTACAGCGCCTGCTTCTAATGCTTTTCTAACTTCTTCTTCGCCGTACGTTGCCATTCCAGTGTCATGTCCAATTTCGTAAAGAAATTGCTGCATTACCCTTTTTTCTTCTATATAACGTATCTTCCGCATGATTTCCGGCGCCTTATCAACAACTTCCTTAACGCCTTGTTCGTCCACGTAAGCCGTGTCAATAACATCTATGACCTTCTCCTTCAACATGTAATTCAAATAATCACCCTTTTCAAAGTCAAATTTAGTCGGTCCTGGACCCGCAATTATCAAGCCCTTCAAGTTTTCTATTGGCAAAAATGTTTCGTTGGCATGCTCGCCCAGTCGCCTAAAGTATTCTTGAAGCCTCATCTCTCTAAGTCGTTCATATCTTCTTGCTGATTGTCCACCAGCGCGGGTTTTTCCCGGCACACCTGATGATATTTGCCTTACTATTTCAAGTCTTCTGCCTTGGAGTGTTGCGAGCGTGGCGGCTGAAGCATCTACGAGGAGTATGCCATACGTTTCCTTTTCTCTCAGAAGCTCCTGCAAATGCTCCGTGTGAAATCGCGAATCGCACCTATACAAGTAGATGTGTATCGGTTCAGGCGGAATAATCACGTAAGTTTCGATTCTTTCGCTTCCAGCACCATTTTGTGGAATTGCACCACAAAATATTACAAGTCCATTTTCTGGCGTTTCTTTGAACAGTTTAAGACGCTGCTGAACCTTGACAATAGCTTCTTGGACATTTTTGCGTGTTGTTGTGGATTTTATGTTTGACGCTGTGCCATATTCGTCTCGGAGCATGTTCATGACTTCGCTTATCTGCTTTCCCGGTGGAACGTAGAGCGAAACGAGTTCGGTGCCGCGTCCTTCTTTGCGCGCTAGCGTGTCCAGTGTTTTTTTAAGTCTAAACAGTTCCAGCGAAGTTCTTTTTGGCGTGCTCAACGGCTTTCACTAATCTTGTCTAGCGTAAAGCTACATGACAAGCAGCAAATTAAGAGTTTGGGAGAAATTTAGGGTAATCCGATAACTTCCTTCAAAAATGCCTTGTATGGACCAAGCTTTCCGCCATAGTTGCCTGCTGAAATTCTTACAACGCCTAGCACGCTTGCTGCAGCTTTCACTCCTGCGCTCATAGCCTTTTTTACAGCATCCACTGTCAAACCATTAACAACAATTTCGTAAACGCAATTTACGCCTTCTGAAAGCTGAGAATCCGGCACAACGGTTCTTAATCCGGGACAGAATGGATGGTTAGTTGATGCTTTAAGCTTGTATTTTAAAGAACCCGCCTTAGAGCCTGAACGGCAGATTCCACCGGGAAAAGGCATTATTACTTCACTTGCTTTGGCTTTGATTGCGTTTACTGCTTCTTCCGCCGCTTTTAGTCCACTTAGTTTGTCTTTAGCCATGATTAGGAAGTTTCCACCGGCAACGGCTTCTACGACTCCGAAAGTGTCTTCAACTATGAAGTCTCCTTCCATGACTGGAATTTTCCAAACTTTTCTGTTGCCAACCAAACCTTTTCTTTGGAAACCATCGCCGAACAATCGTATGGCTCTGCCAACTTTCAGTTTCCTTTTAGCATTAGGTAAGGCGTCAAAGGCTGAGGTGGTTGGACAAGTCATTATGCATTGTCCTATTCGCGTTATCATCTGGTTTTTCAAGTCGAACCTATTGCGGTTATATATCTGGATTAAAGCGCCTACGCGGTTGTCGGGGGTTTTGTCTGCTGAGACAACGCCTTCCAAACTTGCTTCAGCTGGTGACATGATTACGCTTGTTGCAAAGCCTGTTGCAACTGCTGCAGCTGTCAAAGCCCATTTTTCATTGTCAGCCGTTATTAATACGCGTCCAGCCCATAATGGAAACATCTCAGCAAAGGTGTCTACAATTTCGCACGTGTTTCCGTTTTCTGCTTTGTAAATGAATTTTTCTTCGGTCATGCGTTTGTTCCTCTTCACGGAATTTTACTATACAGAAAAGAGGAATTGGTTTAAATTCTTTGGCATTTATGGCATTGTTAGAAGCCCATCATAAAATGGCTCTGAATCTCTTTAAACCGTAGTCGTGAAATCCTTATAAACATCATTTTCTAAATACGGCTTTAAGTTTGACTATTAGGTGTGTTCCTTGGAAAAAGTCAAAATAGGTGTTGTTAAGTGCGGCAACATCGGCACTGCTCCCTTGCTTGAGCTTCTTCTGGACGAACTTGCTGATAGAGAAGACATCAGTGTGCGTAGTGTAACGACAGGCTCGAAGATGGTTGCTGAGGATGTGGCTGAAGTGTTGCCGAAAATTTTTGATTTCAACCCCACCTTTGTAATATTTATATCACCAAACCCCGCCGTTCAAGGACCCACAAAAGCCAGAGAAATACTTTTAGAAAAAAGAATCTCAAGTATTTTCATATCAGATGCGCCGGGAAAACGCCTTAAAGAAGAATTTGAAAAGCATGGTTTTGGCTATATTATTGTTATGGGCGACCCACTCATTGGGGCGCGAAAGGAGTTTTTGGACCCTACTGAAATGGCAATTTTCAATTCTAACATCATTAAAGTTCTTGCGATTACTGGCGTTTACAAGATGGTATATCAAGAGATTGATAGGCTTATACATGGCTACAAGGCTGGAGCAACTCCGGAACTTCCATGTTTAATAATAGACACCGAAAATATCAGAGATCACTCAGACTTTAGAAATCCCTATGCGAAAGCAAAAGCTATGGCGGCTTATGAGTTAACTAAAAAAATAGCTGAAGTTAACACGCGGGCTTGCTTTGCAGAAAAGGAGAAAGAAAAGTATATCCCACTCGTTGCTTGCGCTCACGAAATTGCTCAAGCAGCAGCCGACTTGGCTGAAGAAGCAAGAGAAATTGAAAAATACTCTGACACGTTAGTTAGACGGCCGCACGCTAAAGATGGAAAACCAAAAATAAAGGATAAATTGTTGTTGCCGCCTTCTTTTGATGAGGAAATTTTTCAGAAATGGCTTAAAGGTTTTAGGTTATCAGCAGAAAACGTAACCTAAAGATAGGAATTCGTTTTATATACGTTATTAGTATGTATATATGGTATTTCGATTAGGTATATATATTTTGCACTTAACCTATACATCCAAAGGTGACAAGTCCATGAAATCACTTGAAATAACTCCATTAGAAGGAAAAACGTTAAGGGTCATAATTGTAGAAAAAGAATACAGCGAGCCCTTCTGGCTTACAGAACCACAAAACAACTGCACCCCCAAAAACCCCCTTTCATCCGTTTTTAAACCATCCATCGCCTTCACTAATTTCCTCGAAAAACTTGTTGACGAGGCAAACCCTGACATTGCAACAGAAGAACAGGGAAACCGTTCTGTCGAGAAACTGGGCCAAAATAATGTTATTGCCCAATTGTTCCAGAAAAAAAGAATCCCCTTCTCGCTGGTAGACATTGACGAAAACGCTAAAGGCTATCTAATTTCCCTAATCGAAGAAAAGAAGCAACTCAGAGACCGCATAGTCGAAGCGCTAGAATCGCTACCATCCAAAGAAACCGACACACAAAGCATTGAAGAAGAATATCTTATGGCTTATGGGCAATGTTTGCAGCAAGAAATAGATGAAATGGAACGGGAAGCAAAGTTCTCAGTAAGGGAAAGTTGGATTGTAATGGGCATCCTTGAAAACGCTAAGAAAATCGAAAAAGAAGAAGTTACATGCCTTCACCTATCCAGTCCAGAGCACGTCAACGGCGTAAAAAAGCTGCTGGAATCAGTGGATGTGGAAGTAGAAACAATTCAGCCTACAAAAAAATTACTTTTTTCAAACAAAAAAGCACCGCCAGAAGAACTTGAAGATTTGCTAAGGTCTATGCAAATTCAAATCAAACCTGTAATCAAAAAAACTGCGGAAGAAGCGCCAAACATACTCTTCTTTCTGGACACGGACAAAAGAGCAAGCCCCTTTGACATTTGCATGGCATACGACGCAGGATTCAGTGTAGTAGTGCCCTATGAGAACGTGACGCCAGAAGAAGCAAAAAGAATAGTGCAAGACGCCATCTTCTCCAGAGACCCAAAAGGAATCAAACACACAACATTCTTCATAGGCGGAAAAGACATGGAAAAAGCCGAAGAAGTCTTAAAAGTTGCTCGTGACTCAATGTTTCCACCTTTTGAGGCCAGCACGATAATCGACCCAGCCGGAGCCTACACGACAGCTGCTGCCATGATAGCGAAAGTCGAAGAAGCCTTAACGCGTTCAAAACTTGGAAACCTAAAGGACAAACGTTGCGCAATTTTTGGCACAGGCGCTATTGGAAGAGTTGCGGCTATTCTTCTGGCAAGACTTGGATGTGATGTCAAAATTGTGAGTCCGAATCCAGACCGCGCTGACGGAGAAGAATACGTTGCAAAACTGGCGAGTATGCTTCAAAGCAAGTACGGTGTAACTGTGGAAGGAGTTTTCGCGCCGACACCAGCGAAGAAAGTGGAGGTTATAGAAAAATCAGATGTAATATTCTGCGTCTCCGTAGCGGGTGTTCGAATAATCAGTAAAGAAATGCTTAATGAAATTAAGCTTGCAAAAGTAATTGCTGACGTAAACGCTGTCCCACCATTGGGAGTTGAAGGAATAAAACTTGAAGACGACATGAGAGAAATAGCTCCGGGAATCTTCGGCATTGGCGCATTAACCATTGGCAGGTTGAAATACAAGCTGGAGCGAGAAATTCTTAAGGAAGCACGAAGAAACGGAAAAGGCACAATATACAACTATAACTATGCATTCCAGTTAGCAAGAAAAATCTTGAAAGGAGAAATCTCCCCTACCAAACTCGCTGTAACCCTAAGCTATCCTTCCAAAGAAAAGAAAGGCTCATGAACAAGTTCAAAAAGATGGCTTGTAAGAGCGGTTAATAGTAATTTCAGCAATATCCGCCGCAAACTCTGCTATTCGCCGAATGCTATCCCGTAAAGAACAACAAGCACAAATAACCTCAGTGCTTTTCTCTTTCGAAAAAGCCAAAGCCGCTATGTCTTGGTCTAATTTTTCTATTTTTGCTTGACTTTCAATGATTTCGTCAGAACACTTCACATCATTCGTGAGCAAGGCGTTTACAGCTTTGTCGTAAGAAACCAGAGCATCGCAACCTGCAGCGTACATTTTCTCCAAAAGCTGCTCGGAAACTTTCTTTCTTCTTCCTTCAAGCATTATGAGGTGTTTAGCTATGTTAGCAGCTTGGTCTGCAACTTGTTCAATGCGGTGTACGAGAGTTTGATAGTCGAGGCAGTCGATGGGTTCAAGGTCAAGTTGATTAGCTAATGTGGAGTCGACTGCTGCTCTGCGAAGTAGACGCAGTAGGAAGAAGGAGAAGTGGTCAACTTCATCGTCAAGTGTGAAAACCGATTTTGCAAGTGCTGCATCTTGATTTTTTAGGGCTGTGAAGGCGTCGCGGCACATGGAGCTGGATATCTTGTACATTCTGGTGATTCCAGCTTGGATTGACGCTTTGGACTCGTCTATTAGCGTTGCGATTTGCATCTCTTTCGTGTCAGCTTCCATGATGCGCATGTAAAGCATCTGAACTATTCCGCGAATGGCTTTTTGTTGGGCTACAGTGAAAAATTTGGTTGAGACTAACTTTATTGTTGAATAGCCGTTTAAGTAACAGGCGATTATGCTGCGTATCACGAAAATATCTTTCTCGTCTGGTTCTACGTGAAGGGTTATTTTGCCTGTTTCCCTTTCTTTTTTTGCGCCGGGGAAAACAACGAGTGAGCGGTCACGGTTTATGGCTATTGAGACGACGTCTCCTTGTTTTAGTTCGTTAAGTTGAGTCCAGTGTTTTGGTAGAGAAACCACAAGTGAAGAGCGTCCGAGGGACATGATTTTTCTTTGTTCCATGTCTGGTTCACTTCACTGTATTAGTGTGAAGATTGAGATATATACTTTTATAGACTGTATAGCGTCGCATGTTCCAGTATACTTGTGAATATTTTTAAATAATAACTGGCTCATATGTTCTCTTTAGGATGCATAGGAGAGTGAACATGTTTGACAGAAGTTGTTGAAAAAGGATTAAGAAAAATTGGCATAACAGTTTCCAAACCAATCTTGGCTGCAATCTGCATAGTATTCGGCATAATAGTCATAGCCTGGAGCGAGTTTCTAAACCTCGTAGTCGGCATATTCTTCATAATAGAAGGCGTCTTACTGTTAACTGATTACTTAGAAGTCAAACGACAACAGCCAACATCATCTTAAGCCAAAATTTATTATTCTTTCCATTTTTCTTTTCTACTATTAATAATTAGGTTCGCTCAAGGTAAAAGTAATTGCAAGAAACTGAAATTCAAAATTTATTGGTAATCGGAATCGACACAGTTGCCATCGCTAAATCTGCAACAAGAGCAGGCTACAAAGTTTATGTAGTGGACTTTTTTGGTGATTTAGACCTCAAGCGAGTATGCGTGTCTTGTAAGTCAATAGTTAAACAGAAACGTGGAAAAAGCTACGGCAAAATAGAATCCAAGTTGAAATCTGAGGCTTTTTTAAAGATAGCGAAGGCGTGGCTTAAAGAGCATAAAATAGATGCGATTCTGCTTTCTTCCGGCTTAGATGATGATTTTGAAGTGTTAAATGATTTAAACGATATTGCTCCAATCTTGGGCAACTCGCCGAAAATCATTAAGAAAGTTAGAGAAAGACACTGCTTTTTCGAAGAACTCAAGCGTTTAGGCATCGAACATCCAGTGACAACTATTGTTAAAAATGCTTACGAGGCAAGAAATGCAGCTGAAAAAATGGGATATCCAGTTGTGTTTAAACCTGTCAAAGGTTTTGGAGGAGCTAACATAAGAACTGTGCAAGATTCTGGAGAGGTAGAAAGAGTATTTAATCAAACCTCAAACGCTAGTGAGTATGTTTTGGTTCAGAAATTTATTGATGGCATCCATGCAAGCGTGTCTTTCATAGCAAATGGTGATGATGTTAAGCTTCTGACACTGAATGAGCAGTTATTGGGATTACGTTTTCTTAGTCAAGAAGAACCTTTTGGATATTGTGGAAATATTGTCCCGTTAAAATGTTCTAGTAGAGTTATTGAAAGATGCGAGCATATCGCCGAGAAAGTCGCTTTACGCTTTGGTCTTAAGGGTTTAAACGGCATTGACTTGGTAATTTCTAAAGATGGCAATCTATGCGTGGTAGAGGTGAATCCTAGATTTCAGGGAACCTTTGAATGTATTGAAAAAGTTTTAGGAATTAATTTGGTGGAGTCACACATTAATGCATGCTTACATGGTTCTCTCCCCACCATAAAAGAGCAAGCCTCAATCTATTGCACACGATTAATTTTATACGCGCCTAGACGCATCGCTGTCCCCGATTTGACAGTGTTTCCTGAAATTCGAGATATACCATTTCCAGAAACCATAATCGAGAAAGGAGAACCCTTATGTTCAATCATCACAGAGGGAAAAACGCGTGATGTCTCATTTCAGAAAGCCAAAAAACTAGCCAAATCGATTTACAGTTTGCTCCATCCAGCTTAATCGTCTAAAAGAGAAAAGTGCATTTTACGAATAACACTAATTATTGGGAGCCCAACCATTACTGTTATCGCTGCGGACATTGCGGACTTTATTGATGTTTCAACTGCGCCTAGCGCCCATATGGCTTGGAGATCTTGCACTCCGTAACCATAGAATAGTTGGTAGGTTTGGCATGGTACAAAAACGAAAATGCGAAAGAGGACATCAGCTTCTAATCCTATGAAAGTGCTAAGTGCTAGAATGTATAGCAGACTTGCCTTAGATTTTATATTCCATAGGTTTTTCCATTTCGTCAACACGATAACTAAAATTAAAAGGCATCCAAAGGCGAAAAACACGTCCCACATGCCCCAGAACGCCACATCTCCTAGCTGCCATACAACTGGTGTGGCGAGAAAAGCGCTAAGCAAAATCGTATAATAGATTAATGGTATTTTCCATTTTCCTCTGAAAACAAGAGCAGACATCATAGCTCCGATTGGAGCGCCGAGAGTGAATAGAAATTCGTAAACGTCCCGAAAGTAGATGAAATGTCCAATCATCACTCCTATAAAGTTTGAAAAGAAGCCGGTTAATGGTCCTAGTATTATTCCTGTTATGGGTTCGGATATGAAAACCCAACTGTACCAGACGCCTGAAAAAGGCAGAGGCGGTCTTACTAATGAATCGCATATGATGTTGAATGCGGCAAAAACTGCGACTAGCGTTATGAACTTTGAATCTTTTATTTTCTTCATTAAGGCACCAAGGTTTTTAGTGATATTTCCGAAATCTTTTGCGTTAAAGTATCTTAAGCCTTATTATTAACTTTTTAAGTGTCTTTATAAGAGTTGGATTAGCAGGATTATTATTGCTGTAAAAGCGCCCACAGTAAGCATAACCACACCATAAAACCATCCGTTTTCTTTTGCTATTTTTCCAAGGTATATGCCTAGCAAGAAAAGAGTAGCTAGCGAGAGAGCTAAAGAGATGAAATAGGCGTTCCAGATGGGTATGAGTCCCATCGAGACGAGGATGAAGGGTATCAGAGAAATGATTGCCGTTAAGGTTGGTGATAGCCCATCGATGATTGCTACATACAATGTTACGAATCTTGCGGCTTCGTAGTGTATTGGGTGGACATTGTCGTTTGTTGCTTCCTCCATCTCTTTTAAGTGGCGTTCTCTCTCTGCTTTTTCCGCCATGTAAGCTCCAAAAAAGCCAGAAAGCCCCATTGCTAAGCATGCTCCTAAACCTGCCAGCACGATTATTTCTGATTTCAAAACTCCAGCTATCAATGAGCCTAAAACTATGCCGAAAACAGTCATGGCGCCGTCGAATCCGTTCATGACAAAGTATCTTCTGGCTATGCCGCTTGCCTTCGTTATGCGTAGGTACGCCTTAGCCTTTTCGGAAAACTTTCTAAAAGATTTACTCAATGAGTATCTCTTCACCCTTGTAAGGGCGAAATGTAATAGCCCATGTCGGATTCGGGTTCTATTTACCACAATTGTTTAATATAAAGTTTTAGAATTCTAGCTAAACTCATTGGAGATGAATTAATGGTGCTTGCTGAAATTTTAGAGAAACTCTCTAATGCTTGTGGCGTTGCAGGTAGAGAGGAAGAAGTTAGAAATTTAATGAAGAAGTTCATGAAGCCCCACGTGGACGAGATTAAAGAAGACAAGCTTGGAAACGTTATCGGAATCAGAAAGGGAAAGAAAAACGCGCCTAAAGTGATGCTTGCGGGACACATGGACGAAATAGGATTACTAGTGAAAACAATTTCGAAAGAAGGCTTCCTGCAGTTCACAAAAATTGGCGGAATAGACGACAGAATCCTTCTCGGTCAGAAAGTCATAGTGTACGCGGAAAAAGGTCCTTTGCATGGGATAATTGGTTCGAAACCGCCGCATATACAGAAAGAAGAAGAACGCAAGAGGGTAATAACTTGCGATGAACTGTTCATAGACATCGGAGCTGGAAGTCAAGAAGAAGTCAAAAAAATGGGCGTGAGAATCGGAGACCCAGTCGGCTTTGACATTAAATTCGCCAAGATTGGAAAAAACATTGTCATCGGCAAGGCTTTTGATGACCGTGTTGGATGCGCTGTTATGGCTGAAGCGATTGAACGTTTGGAAAAAACGGAATGTACAGTGTATGCGGTTGGCACGGTGCAAGAAGAGGTTGGATTGAGAGGAGCGACAACCGCTGCGTTTGGCATATGCCCAGATGTCGGCATTGCACTTGACGTAACCATTGCCGGAGATGTTCCTGGCGTAAAGGAAGTTGAGGCGCCTGTAAAACTGGGAAGAGGTCCAGCATTGACTGTTGCTGATTATGGATTGATTACTCATCCTAAGGTTTTGCGGTTGTTGATTGATTCTGCTGAAGAAAGCAAGATTCCGTATCAGCTTGAAACGGGGTTGCCAGGGTCAACTGATGCGGCACGTATATCTTTGACTCGAGAAGGTGTGCCAAGCGGTGTTATATCGGTGCCAACGCGTTACATTCATAGTCCAGCTTCGCTTTTGAGTCTTGATGATGCTGAAAAAGCTGTGAAACTTTTGGTTGCGGCAATTAAGAAGATTCCAAAATACTTCTAACATCCTTTTTTCCTTGAAGAATTAAGGAACCATTTCATAGGACAATGTAGGTAAACGCGAATATGACTAGCAAAAGCATGCTAGGTGAAAAGGCAGTAAAACATTTTCTTGACGGATACAACTGTGCTCAAAGTGTCTTGTTAACAATTTTTGAGCATTGGAACATTAGGAATGATTTAGTTCCGAAAATTGCCACGGGTTTCGGCGGAGGAATGGGAAGATGCGGTTCTGTCTGCGGAGCATTAGTGGGTGGTGTAATGGCTATAGGCGTTAAATATGGCACAGATGAACCATCACTTGAAAAGAGACTAAAAGCCTACGGGCTCGCGAATGAACTTTACAAAAAATTTGAGAAGCAACATGGAAGTGTTCTATGTCGAGAATTAATCGGATATAACTTATCCAATCCTAAAGAATTGAGAAGAGCTCAGCAATCCAAAGTTTTCGAGAAGAAGTGTACCATTTTTGTAAGAACCGTGATAGGAAACCTGATGGAACTTGACAAGTACGCAAAATAATTTTTGAGTTAAGCGTGTTTTGCTGGAAAAATTTTTATACGTGAAAATTGGTAAGAAACGGAATCTGCTTCAGCTACTGAGGTGGCTTCCGTGAAAATTAAATGGTTAATATTGCCTTTCCTAATACTGTGTAGTTTTCCTCTGTTCGCTGCCAATGGTAACTCTAATGCTTCTCCAGAAAGCCCCGCGATAGTTGATGTTGGAATTTGGCTTGTTAACGTTGAAAAGGTTGATTTATCTGCGAACAGTTACAAACTAGACTTTTATTTATGGTTTAGATTTAACTCCTCCGAAATAAGCGCAGATAATGTGGCGAATTTTGAATTTGTCAACGGTGCCCCTTCAATGTACGTGGTAAGCAGAGAAGAAGATTATTTAGAATACCGTGTTAGAGGAGACTTCATTAAAACGTTTGATTTTAGGCAATATCCTTTCGAAACTCATAAACTGACTGTGGAATTGGAACACAAAAATCTTGATGTTTCTAGTTTAGTTTTCAGAGAAGACCCGACGTCAAAAATTGATGAAACAGTAAACGTGGCTGGCTGGTCTGTTGGCGATTTTGAAACAGCAGTTGTGGAGCATTCTTATGGTGAAGAAACATATTCACGTTTTGTCTTTAGCATTACTTTAGGACGACCAACGCTCTCCGCATTTGTTAAAAGTGTTTTACCAATAACCGTCATAACCACCATATCGTTGCTTGCCTTTTTCATATCGCCGCAGAACTTTTCTCAAAGGATAGGTTTAGGTGTCACAACACTTCTTTCTGCAACAGCCTTTCACCTTTCGCTTTTAAGCGGTATTCCACCGACTGGATATCTCACTTTAGCAGATAGGATTATGCTGTCCGTTTACATAATCTTTCTCTACAACCTTTCTGCTTCAGTTTACATCATGCGTCTTGTAGACGCAAAGAAAACAGAAGAAGCTACAAAATTCAACTCAAAGGCGCTTAAAACTCTACCAATCCTAATAATCATCCTCGTAGTAATTCAAACGGTTGCCACTCTGTTAGCTTTCTAAAACAAATGATTTTAAAACCAAAAGACCATATTATCCATTTGGCTGAAGCTATGCGGGCTAAGAAACGCTTCGAGTTTTTGGAACACACGGCAGACGCTTACATTGCTGCTTACGGAAAAGACTTGGCAGAAGCTTTTGAAAACGCCGCACTTGCACTGTTTGAAGTTATGACAGATGTTGAAAAAGTCAATCCGCAGATTGAAGATTACGTTGAAGTTTCAGCAGAAGACGAGTATGCACTTCTTTACAGTTGGCTTGAAGCTTTGCTTATAAAATTTGAAACAAACGGAATTCTCTATTCAAAATTCAAAATTTTAGAACTCGATAAAACCCCAAGCGGTTTCCAATTAAAAGCAAAAATCTGGGGAGAAAAATACAATCCACAAAAACATCCACAAAAAGTCGGCGTCAAAGCCGTCACATACCACCGCATGAAAATCATCAAAACACCAAACAAAACCACGTTACGATTCATCCTTGATATATAAAGAGTATTTATAAGGGGGGTCTATCACCAAAAAGCACACTAAACCATCTTCAACTCCTTCAAGCCTTTCAGAATTTCTTCCACAGCTACGTCAGGCGGCAAATCAATCTTCTCACATTTAAACTCCACAAAAGGAACTTTCTTTTCTCTATAATACTGCAGAATCGGTTGAGTTTGTCGCTCGTAAACGTCAATTCGGTTCTTAATCACATCCGGCGTGTCATCTGGACGCTGATAGAGTGGTCCACCACATTTGTCGCATATCATGTCCTTTTTTGGTTTTAAATAGCGTAAGTTGTAGACTTCGCCGCAGTTCTTGCAAATTCTCCGCGTGGACAAGCGCTCAATAATTATCCAGTCTGGCACAGTCAATTGAATAACAACATCTATCTTCACAATTTTCTCCAACGCTTTCGCTTGCTCAATAGTGCGTGGAAAACCATCCAAAATGAAGCCTTTCGCTGACTGCGCCTTTGCTAAGCGATTTTTCAAAACTTCAATTACGACATCATCCGGAACCAGCAAACCCTTCTCAACGTATCCCTTCACCTTCCTGCCCAAAGAAGTATCTTCCTTCATTATCTCCCGAAAAATGTCGCCCATAGCAATAACATCAACACCAAGCTTAGATTGCAGCCGCGAAGCATACGTTCCCTTACCAGAACCTGGCGCGCCGAAAATCAACGCCTTCAATCTTCTTACTCTCCTTTTGCTTGTTCTGCGTCTGTTATTAGTGTTAATAATTAAGTATTACTGTAAACCCTGCCTAACGAATTAAGAAAGTTATCTCCTTCACAAGAGTTTCTGGAACAAAAATTCTACCCTTTCGCTTATTCATTCTCACAAAACCAAGCTTAGCAAGCGCCTGCAAATCCTGATAGACATTTTTCACATCTCTCCTTATTTTTTGAGCCAAATCATTTATTGACTCAGCCCTCAAAGCGGCAATCTGAAACAACAATTCTATCCTTTTAGGCGTTAACAAAGCAATTTGTTGCGATTTAAAGTCTCTAATTTCTTCAATTGCATAGTCAAGAGTCCCTTCTTCAACGTAACCCTTATAACTGTCAACAAGCTCAGCCCATTCAAAATAAGCCTTTGCAGACTTAGCATCCAACTTATGTTTGAGAAAAAGCTCCTCAAACTTTTCAAACTGCATACCAAACTCTTTCTCAAATCGCCTTATTCGCCCTTCAACTTCTTCAGGCGTTAAATCCCGGATGATTCTGAGAAGCATAAGCGTCCACAATTGTAAAATGTGCTATTCTGTTTAAATGTTCTTAATGAAAATGTTTAAAGCAGTAACTGGAAACTTTAAGATTCTACCAAAGCCAATGGAATGACACAAAATGCACGTAAGCAAAATTGAAGAACACCTTTACCTAATCGATGTCGAAACCGGCGGAATCGAAAATTTCGTTGCTAGCTACGTCTTAAAAGGAAAACAAACAGTCATCATTGAAACAGGTCCAACCTCTTCCATACCTAACCTGCTTTCAGCCCTTAAAGAATTAAACGTAAAACCCGAACAAGTAGCGTATGTAGCAGTTTCGCACATTCACCTCGACCATGGCGGAGGCGCAGGTGCACTGTTAAGGCACCTACCTAAAGCAAAAGTTGTCGTTCATCCGAGAGGCGCACCACATTTAGTGAATCCAGAAAAACTTTGGCAACAATCAAGACAAGTTCTCGGAAACATAACTGAAATTTATGGACCACCAGAACCTGTTCCTGAAGAGAGAATCATCGCAGCAAATGATGGCATGATTCTCGACGTTGGAAACGATGTCAAATTGAAGGTCATAGAAACTTTGGGACACGCTTCGCATCATTTAAGCTATTATGAACCGTTAACTGAAGGTATTTTTCCCGGAGACGCAGCAGGAATTTACCTAAACAAGATTGGTGTGATTGTGCCCACAACTCCGTCACCCTTCCGTTTAGACATTGCTTTGGCATCCTTGGATAAACTAATCAATCTAAAACCTAAAGTTTTGTATTATAGCCATTTTGGCAAAGCAGAAAATGCCATGGAAAAGCTTCAAACCTACGTGAATCAGCTTAAGCTTTGGGCGAGGATTGCGAAGCAAGGTTTAGAAAACGGAGAAGACTTGGCTGATATAAGCAAAAGGATACTTGAAAGTGATGAAGCGATTAGAAAAGCTAGGGATTACATTCAATCACATGCTGTTTTGAGTGAAACTGTGCTTGGCGAAAGTGTGCAAGGCGTTGTTGATTTTGTGGAGAAGTTTAAGCAAATTCCATAATGATTTTGTTTTGGTGTAAACGCCAAAATCACTTATATTGCCCAAAAACATCTTTGACTATTAGGTGAAAACATGGAAGAAGGAGAAGGCCGTGCTCCTTCAGAAAAAGTTCCACTCGAAAAACTAGACAGTTACATGTGGCGAATCCCAAAATACAAACCAGGCATGCGCGTCCCAGGCGTTATTTTCGCAGATAAAAACCTACTCGAGAAAATGCAGACAGACCGCACACTAGAACAATGCGCAAACGTTGCACATTTACCAGGAATTTACAAGTATTCCATAACTTTACCAGACGGTCATGAAGGCTACGGTTTCCCAATAGGCGGTGTTGCCGCAACCGACTATGATGAAGGCGTCATCAGTCCAGGCGGTGTAGGCTACGACATAAACTGTGGAGTACGTTTGTTAACCACGAATCTTTCAGAAGAGGACATAAGACCGAAACTTGCCGACTTATCAAACACCATCTTTGAGAATGTGCCTTGCGGACTTGGAAGCCGCAGAAAAGACCTCAAAGTGACGGCACATGATTTGGATAGGCTGGTTGTTGAGGGTGTCCAATGGGTTATTGATCAAGGTTTAGGTTGGCATGAGGACACTGAGCATTGTGAAGAACGCGGATGCATGAAAAACGCGAATCCAGACAAAGTTTCAACGACAGCCAAAAACAGAGGACTAACACAAATCGGCACGTTAGGTTCAGGAAACCACTTTCTCGAAATCCAGAAAATCGACAAAATCTACGATTCTGCAATAGCCAAAACTTTTGGAATTACGCATGAAGGTCAAGTAACAGCAATGATTCACTGTGGTTCTAGGGGTTTTGGTCATCAAATATGTTCAGATTATCTGCGAGTTATGGAAAGAGCCGTTCACAAATACAAAATTGTTCTGCCAGACCGAGAACTTGCTTGCGCACCGGGAAACAGCAATGAAGCCGAAGATTATTACCAAGCAATGGCTTGTGCTGTGAATTATGCGTTTGCTAATCGTCAAGCTATAATGCATTGGGTTAGACAGAGTTTCCAACAAGTCTTTAGGCAAGACCCGGAAAAGTTTGGGCTCAAACTTGTTTACGACGTAGCCCACAATATTGCAAAAATAGAAAACCACAAGGTTAATGGAGACCAAAAGAAAGTTTGGGTTCACAGAAAAGGCGCAACCAGAGCTTTTCCACCCATGCATCCAGAAATTCCGTCAGATTACCGTTCCGCTGGGCAACCCGTGCTTATTCCTGGCAGCATGGGAACAAGTTCTTGGCTTCTGGTCGGCACAGAAAAGGCTATGCAATTAAGTTTCGGTTCTACAGCGCATGGTGCGGGAAGAATGCTAAGTCGGAACGCTGCCAAACGACGATTCTGGGGTGGCGACATCAAAAAGGCTTTGGAACAACGTGGAATCTTTGTTAGAGCTGCAAGTTCGGTGGTTTTGGCTGAAGAAGCAGATCCAGCTTACAAGAATGTGGATGTGGTTGCTGATGTCAGCGACAAAGTTGGAATTGCAACGAAAGTTGCAAGGATTGTTCCTTTGGCGGTTGTGAAGGGCTGAGTGCGTTTAAGTAATTTTCTCTTTTCTTTTGATTTGTTGTTCTTCTCTCGCATGTGCCCTGTGTAGTTCCTTCATGTACCATGCTCTTTCTCTTGCATAGTGAATGCTTAAACCAATTCCTAGGGATAAGAGGACAATACCAAGAGCAGTTAGGGCTATTCCTAAAAGGCTGTATGGATGCTGTGTTATGTGATATGGGAAGATGAGGAACCATTCTGGGTTTTCTGCAGTTATCACAGTTTCAAGTAAGCCTCCAACGAAAAACACTGAACCCATCATGGCTAGTAAGTATCCAACAGTCTCATTATGTCTTGATTCTTCCGCTTTCTCGTGGAGATATTCGCTAAAAAGCATTGAATTCCACTGTTTGAGCACCATTAGAATGGTTCTCTATAAGTATTATCGCAGTTTTCGAATAATTTTGGGTCACGCTTATATGAGAAAATTCTATTTTTAATAATGCATAAGCCGTGTCGCCTCTGTTTGTGGTTTAGATGCCGTTAAAAGACGAATGCGGAATCTGCGGTAGAGTATTGCCTTACAGTTTTCTTAAACGATGCTATCGCTGTGGAAGACTCTACTGCAGGGACTGCATGGTGCCGGACGTTTCTACTGGTGACACAATGCGAATGTTGTGTCTTCACTGTGCCAGAAAGATTGTTTCTCCAAAATTAACCAGTAAATATGGCGAGCTTACGCGTTATTTGAGGTTTAGGGGAGATTTTACGGATACTGTTAAGCTTCCTTTTGCGAAAATAGATGGTATAATCGGTGACAACTTGCCGATGAGCGCGTATAAAACTGAAGGTTGGTGGAGCAACTCTCCTAACAGTCCACATGCGAAGGCTTGGTTGGATGCCGGTTGGAACGTGCAAGAAGTGAATTTGAAAGAGGCTTATGTAGTTTTCAAGAAAGTAAAAGAACCACAAACGCGCAGAAAGCGAAAGGCTTCGCGTAGCGAAATTAAAAAGCCTTTTACGCCAGTTCGCGTTCGCACGCCCAAACGGAAAACTCCGTCAAAAACAAAAGTTTCTAAGCTTTATGCTCGGATTAAGAATTTGGAGCGGCAGAGAGCATCAATGCCTCGATATGTGGGTGGTTTTAAGTCGAAGCCAATGCATGAGAAGAAGTTGTATAAGTCAGAAGAGAAACCGTAATGTACGAGCGTATTCGCTGTTTGATTTGGTATTTTGATGAAACGAGAGAATCTATGATGTGCGGCTTGAAGAAGCCACAGTCAAGTTGTCGTTAACCCACAATGTTACGGTTGTCCCTTTCAACTCTTTTAGACGGCCTTCAATGATTGCTTGAATTTGTGTTCTAAGTTTATCATCGTATGATGGGGTTATCCTTTCTATTTTTTTGGCAAGCTCAGAATCGCCAAGAGTTTTTTCAATCCAGTTCTTAAAATCTTTTCTCTGGTGATGGAATAATATAGTTTCCAGTTTTGCAGATTTTATTTTTTCAAGGAAATCGATGAGGTTTCTGGCATTTTCTCCTGTGGGCTTTCCAATGTCTTCGTAGAAATAGAAAGCTTCGTTCTCGCTTACGGTTCTTAGAATTCTTGATGGATCTACATTAATTTTTGATTTTCTGTTTTTTGGAGTTTTCTTCTTTTTTATACTCATGGGTTGGTCATAGATTGATGGTTTGGGTTTGAGATAATCTTTTTGAATTTTGAATTTGGATTGTAAATGCTGATTCTGTCTTCTTAAATCAAATATCTAACAATTACTCATGCAAAAGTAGGGTTTGAAAATTGAACAGTGAAGGCGAAAAGACTTCTGAAGCTAAAAGTGCTAATTCCCTAAACAGTGTTTCCAGAAAAGAAAGAAAAAGAGACGCAAGCAAACCTTTATACTTGACTCGCTATGAGTAAACTTCTATATCTCAAGATTTAAATGCTAATTGTTAATTGATGATGTTTTAAGCAAAGTGTTTGTAGACGAACATGCTTTTTGAAAACTTAAAGCGTTTAAGTTTAATTAAGGTGTTTGTAATTTTCTCTTTACCTGAAACCTTAACACGGCAAAAGCGGTCGTCGTCTAGTCTGGTTTAGGACACAAGCCTTCCAAGCTTGCGATCCCGGGTTCAAATCCCGGCGACCGCACCAACAATTTTTTGTGTAGTTGGTGTTGGTTGTGCCGTAAGCTATTTTATTTTATTGTGCTATCAAGCATGGTGTGGGATGAATGTTGGATGAGCTTGAAGAGTTTAGGCGTTATCGTGAACGTATGAATAAGCGCATTTTGTCTGTTGGCAATTTGGGGATTAAGCGGTTTTTTGCTTTGGATTCGCGTGTGTATGAGAAGGGTGCTTTGGATGTTAAAACGAAGGAACTGCTTGGCTTAGTAGCTTCTACTGTTCTGCGCTGTAATGATTGCATAACCTATCATGTTATTCGTTGCGTTCAAGAAGGGGTTTCTGAAGAAGAGTTTTTCGAAGCCTTGAACATTGCGCTTGTTGTTGGCGGTTCGATTACTATTCCTCATTTGCGTCGTGCAGTTGAAATGTTTGACCAGTGTGAGGAAAAACAGCGGAAGGGTAAGTCTGTTAAACTTTGATGCGTATTAGAAACTATGCTTAATGTTTGTGTTGTTGAGTGTGTTAGCTGTTCTGTTTGACTAGACCCCCCTTATAAATAGGTTGAAGCTTCAATGCTCTTATTGTTTCGGTGGTGAGTTGAATATTTCACGTTAATGATAAGCTTGTGGAAAGGCGGCGGGTCACTGAGGTTCGACGCCCAGAATCCGCCACTCCCTCAAACCCTACACTCGTACCCGCACCCCTTGAGCGCTGAACGCCCAGACTTAGGTTGCTCCCTCCCGGGCCTGGCCAGGTTCGCCTGACAAACGTTGAAATCGATTTCCCTACGGAAACCGTTCAACGCCCGCCAGCCCCAAGGGACGGATAGTCTTCGCTTCGGAAGTGAGGGTTTAGGCAGCCACGGACGCCTCTGCCTCAGCTTTCGGCCCATCCTATAGAGGGTTTATGGTACAGGGGACCCCTAGCCCCCCGCCTAAGACCCACCGCCAAAACATTCAAAGCCATTTCAAAACTATAAAACTTTATGTTCAGAAAAATGTGACACGCTTATAATTGTTGAGCTTTTTACTCAATAGGTCGGTCATTTGGAAACTTGCGCTATTTTGGATTTTTGACCAGACAACCAAAGTTGTTAAACACTGGGCCTTCAGAATATTGAAGTGTTTAAACTTAATGGGCTAAGAATATTGAAGTCAAGCAAAAGCTCTTATCATATAGTCTTTAGCCGTAAGATTTCATGGAAAGAGAATGTTAAAATTATGGCGTGGGTTAGTTTACTTTCTCAGAACAAAGCGTTAACTAAATGGTTTATTATGCAGTGCATTAAACAAGCTTCTACATTGCGGGTTTCTCCTAAGAGGGAAAAGGGTTCTCCTAGAATTGTTTACCGTTATGGTTCTCAGTCTAACCAGATTAGAGAGTTTCTAGTTTACCGTAAACTCGTTAAAAACATGGTTCACAGACTAGAAACAGAAAACAGCTTAAAGGAAACTGTATACCGCTTAACCAATTAACAAACAAACTTCAGTAAATTTTCCATTACATTCCCAATAAACCAAAAACTGTTTCCTATGTTCATGCACAGTTCATAAACTGTTTACATAACATTTTTTACAGTTTCCTTCAAATGTTAACTCGTTTGGGTTTGGGTTTAAAATTTTATATATCGTTTAGATGATTGCAGTCTATTGGAGAAAGTAAATCTTTGGTTGATGTTTCGGAGGTTAAATTTACTAGACACGCACTTGAGAAGTTTGATTCTTTGAAACGTTATGGTTTTCAAATCAGCGAGAGTCAAGTTGTTGATGTTATTCTTAATCCAAAGCGCATTGAAAGAAGAGACAACCAGTTTTTCGCTGTAAAACTAATTGATTTCAAACATGCTTTAAGGGTCGTTTACGAGAAAAGAAAAGGCTTTTTAGTTGTCATTACTTTTTATCCTGTTAGGCGGGAGCGTTATGACTTATAAGATCAAGTATGATGGAGACGCTGATGTATTGACCATTGTCCTTAAAGAGAAAGGCAAGCTTTCTCATGCAGAGGAGATAGGCGACATCATAGTTCACTTCGATAAAAATGGAAAACCTCTTTTTATGGAGATACTTAAAGCTAGCAAGATAGTACCCTTAATGGTTGAGGGCTTAGCTAAAAAAGAAATTGTAGTAGCATAACCTTAGATATAATCCTCTCCTAAGACTCGCCGCCAATCAAACAAACACAACTCAAATAATATAAAAGTTACACAACACAAACCGACAGCAATCAACTATCTTCAATTCAGTACAAAACCAAAACATATCAGCATCCTATTTGGCTTCAAATAGAGGACTAGAAATTATTGCATCTACAAATATTCTACTCAGATTTAGATTCGTCTTTAATTTCTTCAATCCATATTTCTAATTAGTTTAACATATATCCGTCTCAAGACACTCATAACAATAAGAAGGAGTGCTCCTTGAAAACCATCGGCGTGGTTACAAGCGGCGGAGACGCACCCGGCATGAACGCCGCCATCCGAGCAGTCACACGCTTAGCCTACGCAAAAGACTTCCAAGTTTTAGGTTTCGAGAAAGGCTGGGAAGGCTTAATGACAAGCACGTTCAGAGCGTTAACGCCGCGTTCAGTAGGCGGCATAATGCAGTTAGGCGGCACAATCCTTCTAACATCACGATGCCCGCACTTCAGAAAACCAGAAAGCATTAAAAAAGCAGCGGAAACTCTCGCCTCAAACAAGGTAGACGGTTTAATCGTCATCGGCGGCAACGGCTCCTTCAAAGCAGCACATGAACTAAGCCAAAAAACAAGCACACTCATTGTAGGCGTTCCAGCAACAATCGACAACGACGTTTACGGCACAGACGAAACCATCGGCTTCGACACTGCGGTGAACACTGCAGTAGCTGAAATCGACAAAATCCGCGACACAGCAATTTCCCATGAAAGAATCTTCATAGTCGAAGTCATGGGAAGAACAAGAGGCTTCCTAGCATTAACAGTTGGTATCACAGTCGGAGCCGAAACAATCCTAGTCCCAGAAGTCAAAACTCCCATCGAAGAAATCTTAAGGAACATTAAAGAAAACAGCGAAAAAGGAAAAAGGTCTGGGATAATAGTAGCCGCAGAAGGCGTGGGCGACACGCGCAAAATCGCAAACGAAATTGAAACACGCACAGGCGCAGAAGTAAGACTCAGCATCATAGGCTATGCACAAAGAGGCGGGTCTCCAACAGCCAGAAGCCGACTACTAGCCAATCTATTCGCAAACGAGGCAGTTGAGTTATTAGCCAAGGGACAGGGAAACAGAGTAGTTGGACTGCAAAACGGCAAAATAACAAGTATAGAACTTGAGAAATCATGTCAGATGGAAAAGCCTTTAGACTTGAGCTTACTTAAAATGGCAAGAACACTGGCAACATAAATCTATAGTTTTCTTCCATAAAGAGCAAGTATGAAACTAGCTACTGGTAATCCCCAACCTAACAAGAAAGCTACAAGGTCATATAGAACCAACGGCATTAAACTCTGAGGACCATAAATAAGTCCGGGAACCAAAATGAGCAAAGCGCCAACAATTACGGTTTTCTTTTTTTAAAACCAAAATGCTGCCGAGAATAATCAGTAAACCAACAATAACTAAGAATGCCCCAACCACACCGACAGGACCATGCGCCGGCCACGGAGCATAAATATACTTAATTCCCGTCACTAATGCAGCTAACCCAAGAAGAATGCCGAGAAGGAAGCTAACAAATAAATACACATTCATGTCAGAAAAGTAAGGCTGATTTATAGTAGAGGGCTCGTTTAAATCGTCTTTCATCCGAAAAACACGCTCGCTATTTCGTAAAGTTCCAAATCCACAGGTTTACGCTTACCAACAACAGTTTTAAGCGGAACCGAAACAATCTTGTTCCCTTGAATGGCAACCATGCGCCCAAACTTTCCTTCATGAACAAAGTCTACTGCGGCTATCCCAAACCGCGTGGCTAATATTCTATCAAAAGCCGTTGGAGAACCGCCGCGTTGAAGATGCCCCAAAACCACTACACGCGTTTCTATACCCGTACACTTTTCAATCTCTTTCCCAAGAAAATAACCAACACCGCCAAGACTTATGTGCCCAAACTCATCTATGCTTTCGCTGTAAACAATCTCTTTTCCACCCTTCGGTTTAGCCCCTTCAGCAACAACAATCAAACTGAAGTTTCTGCCACGCTCCTGCCTACGCCTAATATACCTGCAAACTTCATCTATGTCAAAAGGTTTCTCCGGAATCAAAATAACATCAGCGCCACCAGCAAGTCCCACTTCCAAAGCAATGTGACCAGTGTATCTCCCCATTACTTCGAGAATTATTACTCGATTGTGGGCTTCTGCTGTCGTGTGAAGTCTATCAAGAGCTTCAGTGGCAATTGCAACAGCCGTGTTGAAGCCAAAAGTGTAATCAGTGCCAGACAAATCATTATCGATAGTTTTTGGAACCCCAACGCATTTAAGCCCAAAATCTCCCATCTTAAACGCCACACTTAACGTGTCATCGCCGCCAATAACAACCACAGCCTCAATACCCGTCTTCTCAGCATTTTTCATAATCGTCTCTGGTCCCTTTTCACGTTTAAACGGGTTCGTCCTCGAAGTGCCTAATATAGAGCCACCACGCGGAAGAATACCCGACACAGCATTCAAACTTAAAGGCAAAAACTCGCCCTCAAGCAGTCCACGCCAACCATCTTTTACACCAACAACCTCATAACCATAATTTTGAATGCCTTTTCTAACAACTGCTCGAATAACAGCGTTAATTCCCGGAGCATCGCCTCCACCACTTAAAACTCCAACTTTCATATGCGCTTTTCACCATTAACTATGCTTTCCCAGAACTCCCAAACAACCGCATTTTACCCTTAACAACCTCTTTCATCGCTTCCTTAGCCGGACCCAAAATTTTTCTCGGGTCAAACTCCTTCGGCGTTTTCGCCAAAACCTCGCGGACGGTAGCTGTAAAAGCCAATCTCAAATCAGTGTCAATGTTTATTTTTGCAATTCCCAAAGAAATCGCCTTCTTAATGTGCTCTTCTGGGATGCCCTTCGCCCCAGCTAATTCAGCTCCGTATTTCACGGCTTTCTCAATAATCCACTGAGGAACACTCGAAGCGCCATGCAACACAAGCGGCACATCCACCTTTTCCCTAATCTCCCTCAACCTTTCAAAATCAAGTTTCGGCTCAGCCTTAAACTTGTAAGCACCATGAGACGTCCCTATCGCCACTGCAAGAGCGTCCACCCCAGTTTTTTCAACAAATTCTTTCGCCGTTTCAGGATCAGTTAAAACAGCCTCTTTCTCCTCAACCGTCTTCTCCTCCACACCCGCAAGCCTTCCAAGCTCAGCCTCAACCGCCACCCCTTTCGGATGCGCCAAATCAACCACACGCCTCGTCAAAGCAACATTCTCCTCAAACTTCAAAAAAGAACCGTCAATCATAACAGACGTGAAACCAGCACCAACACACTTCGAAACTATCTCAAAGTCCTCGCCATGGTCAAGGTGAAGCGCCATGGGCACCGGCACCGATTTCGCGGCAGTCTTCACAATTTCTGACAAGTAAGCCAAACCACCATACTTAATCGCGCTCGGCGTGACAGCAACTATAACAGGCGATTTCTCCTCAACAGCCGCCTCACTAACAGCCAACAAAGCCTCCAAATTATTTATGTTAAAAGCGCCAACAGCATAACCATTCCGACTAGCCGGCACCAACAAATCCTTGTTCGTAACAAGCATCTTCCCCACCGCAGTCTGTTATTAACTAAATCGATATAAATCATTTACACTGCACCAGAAACTAATGTGGTCTTCCCATAAGAATAAAAGCTGCAACCGCAGCCACACAAACTGCCGCGATTACCAGCGTAAAGAAAAGCGTTTGTGGAATTCCGAAAATGTAGTGTTGAATTTCATAATTTAACGTGACAAGCACATCCTGCGATGAATATTTATTAAAAAAATGCAAAACATATTCGCCTTTCAAATCGCAGACAAACCTGTAATCAAGAGACGCTCTTCTGCCAAACGCCTTCACGGTTCCGTTAGGAAACGTCATGTAAAAATCAATGGTGCCTTCGGTTAATCCGCCGACCGTAAATATTATCGTAACGTGATCTTCAACTGTGAGGTCTAGAATTTCTGTTATTTCTTCGCCGCTTTGCACTGTAAAGCTTTTGGTTGCCGCTCTAACCTGACATATAGTGCCCAATAGCATAATCGTGAGAAAAAGAAAAGTCAATGCCATTCTGATTCGGAACATCACATATTTTTGGCACATTCAAAATCAATAACCATTGCGAATCTCAAATACAGACAGATAATAAGAATTTGTAAGGCAACTTTAGAAAGCTATATGGGCTAAAGAGTCAATTATTATTTAGAGGCATGTGCTGTGACTTGTTATTTCAGACATCTTAAAGAAATTTTCAAAAAAGCAGGAATACAAGTTACGAACGAGAACAGAAAAGAAATTGACAAAATAATCCACAGCACCGTCCATGTGGATTATAAAGATTGCTCGGCTACGTGGAAAGAAGTGAAAAAGCAAATTGCAGAAAACGAGGAAGACTTTGTTTCGAAATTGAAAGAAGCATGGAATAAACAAGCATAAGCGTAACTGTTTACTTCTTAGTTTTCGGCTTCATCTCTTTCATGGGGACACCGCAACAAATCAAATCGCAAGTGGCACATCCACACGCTTTATCAATAATCACAACAAGCCCGCATTCTTCACATTTATGCTTCGAACCTTTCTTTGCCATTCACTCCCACTCCCTTCACTATTTTTTAGCCAATCCTTCTACATTGATTATGCAAAAATAAAACTAGCCAATGCTTACTACGCGACAATTGCATTGAAAAATCTTATAAGAAAAAATGAAACATAAACTCTAAAACTGGCATGTTCACTAAATCACGGGGTGATTAGCATGGTAAAACTAAACAAGATTGATGAACTCGTCATTGCAACATTAAAAAGCTCTGATAAGCCCTTGACACTTGCAGAAATCGCCCAGAAAACCGGAGAGTCTGAAAAGAAAATTTTTAAGGCTTTGCGTAAGCTGTTTGAGAATGAAATGGTTGACTGCCAGAACCGCCAATACAAACTGGCAAATTGCTAGCTAATTTTTGGCGTTTTTTCTGTGTTCTCAGTAATTGCTTTGGTGCAAGATTCGGTTAGTGTATTTGGTTTGTTTTGGTGGTCGCAAAGTGTTGATTATTAAATCGCAATATTTAAGTTATCAAATATTCACAAGTACAACTAACCAAACGAGTCGTGCAGGTAATTGAGAATACTTAGAAAACAGAAATCTGGCTACGCGCTGGGAATAGCGCTTTGCCTAGTAGGATTAGTTCTTATTTCCGTAACCATTTGGGAAATTTGGCCTAACATTTCCGCTCAAAATCCAGTCCAAAGTTTCTGGATAGCTATTTGGACTCAAAAGCTTGATTTCATTCCAATTATCGAATTCAAACTAGCATACTTGATAATCTCTGGAATTGCGCTGATCTCTGCAGGCGTCATAGTATTAATTTTAAGTCGGCAATGGCTAACTGTCTACAGCGGCACCATACTATTTCAATGCCCCTTCTGCAAAAAACGCTGGAGAGCCCTACGCGACAAAGGGCTAGTGCACTGTCCACACTGTAATCAACTAATTCATCCTATAATGGTCGAATAAGCTGTGGCGCGGGGTGCGGGATTTGAACCCGCGCGGCCGTTACCGACCACAGGCTTAGCAGGCCTGCCCCCTACCAGGCTAGGGCAACCCCGCCCAGTTTTGGTTTTGTATGGTTTTCTATCGTGTTTGTTGTTTATTTACATTTTCTGAGGTTTGGAAGTTGAAGGGTAAAGGTTGTGGGTTGGTGGCAAGGTTTTTAGCTTCTTTGAGTTATTGTTGAACTGGTGAGTGATGTTTGTCTTCGTTGAGTGATTCGGTTACGCGGACTAGCAATATGCTTAGGTTGGGTGCTTCTAGGCAGGTTTTGGATTATGAGCAACGCTTTTCGTGTCTCAAGAATCTTTATGACAGTTTGCTTTCAAACCTTGTGATAACTGATTTGAATCCGGAAGAAGCGTGCAAAACAGCCAAAGAATTTTTCGGCGCTTCGAAGGTTCGTTTTGCTGGAATAGACGGGACAATGTATTCGCGTCCGTTGTTTGATTTGGTAATTTTTTTCGGTGGTGCTTACGCTTCTACGGGCACGATAATTTTTTCTGAAAAGGACAAGCCTAAGGTGGAGTATGATGAAAGAACGGTTCAGCAGGGCGCTGGCATTTCAAGCGTTGTGCCCGTTTACGTGAATGAAGTTCCAGAGATAGACCAGACTTTTTTTGAGGTGAGACAGCCGGATGAGGTTAACTTGGATAGGTTGTTGACTGATGAGTCGATTATTAATAATGCTACGATTGCGAATTGGATAATGACTTTTGCCGAGTATTATCTTGCTTATAAGTTTGCTACTGATTCGGAGCGTGAAGTGCGTGTTATTTTTTTGGATAGGAGTTTGTCTGTTGAGCGGGCGAGTTTGCTTTATGATACTTCGAGGAGTGATTTGTGGAAGGCGAAAAGTAGCATCGTTGGATACGAGGTTGATGGCGAATCCTTTGACGTTAATGATTTGACTATTGCGCGACAGTGGATTTGTAATCAGGCTTTGGGTTTGCCACCTGCGAGAGCTGATTATTTGCGTTATGCAGTGGTTGATTTAGCCAAGCGAAAAGTAGCTTTAACGGTTAAGCAGGTTTTGGCGGAGTTTGGGATAACTGATGAGAAAAGAGCCAAAAGGGTGGAAAGATGTGTTAGGCATCTTGTTGAAAGGGGAATATTAACTGAGAAACATGGAAATTACGTTTTGAATCCGAAGTATGTGACTACGTGGGAACGTGTTAGAAAGCTTGTGACAAGTCTTGGTGACCGTTTCTTTTTTGCTAAAAAATTGGAGACAGAGACTGCTAATTTGATGAAGATTGTGAAGGGTGGTAAGGAGCATTGGTTGACGACTCTTGATATTGCGTTTTTGACGCTTTTTACTCTGCATTTGCTTATGGAGGAGTGCTGGAAAAGGCGTATTCTGCTTGTTGGCATTACGAAGGATACCGCCGCGAGAGATTTTAAACGGCAGTTAATTCCAATAATGCAAAATGAAGGTTTATTGAAAACGAGCATTTCGCGGGAAGTTTTTGATAAGCTGCCAAACACGGACCGTATGATATTGCAGTCTGCGAGTATCTTTAACCCAGAAAAGATTAAGCCGCCATGGAGCTTAATCGAGTATGATTCTGCTTTTAGGACGATGGTTTCGGATAGGCAGAACCGTAAGGGTTTCGTTTCTGGCGCGATAAAGAATAAGATTGGACTTGAGAAGGTTTTTGTTAAGACTTATGTGCAGTTAAGCCAAGCTAAAACGGACCCTTTGTTGCGGAGTAATGTGTTGCTTGTTGACCGTTTGGTTTATCCAGAGTATGATTGTAAGCCTGAGAGTGTTGTGAGGTTTTGGAATGAGCTGAGTGATGGCACGAGGGAGCCTTTGGAGGTGATTTTGTTTAGGGATAAGAGCGTGCCTAATAAGTTGCAAGGTTTGGTTTTGAGTGTTTTGGCGGTTATGGCGCCTTCGAGTATTCCTGAAGCGTTTGGGCATAATAAGGCGTTGTTTGTTGCTGATAAGATTGCGAAGTGGAATTATGGGCAGTTTAAATGTGTTGTGGATACTACGGCTGATTGGATATTGAATAATCATAAGTTGAGGAGGTTCATTTTTTACATGAGCACTTTTAGGGAGAGAAGAGCGTCAATAGAAGCGGCAAGGAGAGAGCAGGGTTAGTATGTGCGTGTTCTCTCTGTGTGGCAAGTTAGTACCCCCCTTATAAATACCTTGAATTTCTGGTTAGAACTTGAGTATAATGCTCTTCTGTATTGGACGAGAATAGCTTAAATTGAAAAAGTAATCTATACACATCATAATTTCAGAGGCGAACAATGTCTTGAATGCGCGGAGAGAAAACACGTTGAACACGTTTTGTTTTACAGATTTTGACGGCAAGTTTCACGCGAGACTGGCTGCGGTGATTCCGAGATATTTTGGTGCTGCAGAAGAGTCGAAGCTTGCAGGCACAAGTGCACGTTATCAGTGCCGTGTCAAAGTTGAGTATCAGAAGGATTTGATGGGCTTGCTTGAGGAAGGGATGCTTTTGGCTGTTAAGAATTTTAAACAAGCGGGACAAGGCGAAGAGCGTTTTACGCTTATGGAGATTAGCCGTGTATGGCCGGAACATTTTGGTTTGCGTGGGTTGTCTGACCATGGCTACTATCCCATGCAGTTTGAGATTATTGAACAGTCGGAAGAGGATTGGCAGACGGATGACAAGTCTACGATGATGATTCAGATAGACGCAATACCAATAAACTACGATCTAATCTTGAACGAGAAATGCGATTTCCAATTTGTTAAGGGCTTTTCTTATCCAGTTGTGGGAAGCAAAGTCTACCTATTAAACAGCGAAATGATAAATCGCATGTACAACCAAAAAATAGCTCAAGCGTTCGGCATCGACCCGTCCAAAACTGTGCAAGACGCAAGAAGCGACCCAAGGCTTGGCTTGATAAAAATGTTCCAAGCAAGCGAAACGGTGATTCCCATTTACGTGGACTTCGAAAAGCTTGTGCGTTATCATTTTGGCGTTTTTGCTTTCACCGGCGGTGGAAAAAGCAATTTGATGTCAAACATTCTGCGAAGGATTCTACTACACACTAGCGATACGAAGGTTTTAGTTTTTGACATAAGCTGTGAATACGTGTTCTTGCTTTTGGATTTGCTTGCTGACCCTGCTTTTCCAGCGAAGGTTGTCATGGAAAACAAAATTGAATCTTTAGAGCAGTTCTTCAACTCTGTCGTGAAGCCCAGAGAGTATGAGGCAGACGAGCGAATCAAAGCGGGACTAGGGCAGATAATGAAGCAAGGCAAACTCGCTTATTACAGAAGACCAAGACGCAAAGTTCCAACATACAGCCAGTTCATGGACGAGCTCAACGAGCAAAGAAGAGGCGCATCAGACAAGCCTAACTACATTAACGCTATTGACGAGATTCACGACGCAATTTTAGCGTACATGGAAGAACACAGCGCCATGGAAAATCAGGAAGTAACCGAAGACTTCGTCAACTACATCGATGAAGTTGCAAGAGCCAAAGTTGAAGAGTTTAAAGTTCACGAAAAAAGCGGATTATACGCGTGGGGAACAACAAGAAACATGCTCATCGACAGAATAAGAAGGAAAGATGAAATTGAGGAGACAGACACGGGCGGTTTAGCAATCGAAAAAATCAGAGATTTGCTAGAAGACAAGAAGACAAGGCTTGTTTGCATTTCTATTGCTGACCCCTACACAATAAAAGATTTAGTGTTAACCCTAACACAGGATTTGCTTGTTCGTAGAAAACGCCGATTCCAAGTTAAACCCTACATACTGCTCGTTTTCGACGAAGCGCAAGAGTTTATTCCAAGCAACGCATCTGGCATAGAAGCCAAATGCTCCATGCATGTTGAAACTTTGCTTAGGCAAGGCAGAAAATATGGCTTAGGCGCATGCATAGCCACGCAACGTGTTGCTTATCTGAACACGAACGCACTGCAGCAACTTCACACCTATTTTGTTGGCACTTTGCCGCGTCCATACGACCGTCAAGTAATAAGCGAAACTTTCATGCTAGACAAAGGCATACTTGAAAAGACTTTGGAATTTGCGCCAGGCGAATGGCTCTTGTCAAGCTACATTGCTACTGGCATGGAAAATGTGCCCATATTTATAAAGGCTGATAATGCAGAAAACGAAATAGAAAAATACCTAAAAGAAAACAGCTAAAATTTTCATGTTCTTATGGAAAGGTATGTCCTATATGGTTTGAAGCCTACTTTTGAGTATGCACGGATGGCTGGAGCATTGTCCGCTATGACATGAATCAACGCAATTGGAGACCTCTTCAGAATCTCTTGAACAAGTGCGGAGACAATCGACGTAGCGTATCCCATGTTTCTGTAACGTTCTTCGGTGGCTACTACTCCGATGTTACTTGCAAAATTCACGAATCGTGTGTTTCCAACGGAAACAGGCTTTCCTTCCTTTTTTATTCCAAGCCAAAACACGTTTCCCCATCTCTGTTTCAACTGTTCAGCTGTAATTTCGCCCCACCATTTAGGGTCACATCTCCTCATAAGAGCTGCTACTTCTTCAGCATCTTCAACATTAAGCCTTACAGGAGTTTCAGTTAAGCGAACATGTTCCTCTCCCCGATTCAAATGCATCAGCACCATGTTCTGCTTGACACGTGGCTTATATTTCTGGCAAATAATATCTTCGCAGTCTGGCGGCGCCTGCAACTCAACCTTCTCAAGATTAGCATACTCGAGCAATTTCTGCACAGCCTCCCGACTACCCCTAAACTGTGTAATATAATCAGCGAAAATCAAAAGCGACCCTAAAACTTTGTTTTGCTCAATTGCCAAGAATATCTTCGTTTGTTCCTTGCGTTGAGCCCAATCAAGTATGAAAAAATAGTAATCTAAAGGGTCGCAGTTCACGTGGTCCCAGAACATCCGTTCGTAGCCTTCAGCCACAGAAACAATTTTCATAGTGGAATCTCCAAACAGATAATAAAGCGTAAGGCGGAAATAATAAAGTTTGAGAATTTCACGCTGTTGTCTTTGCCCGCTGCTCCACTCCGCATTTTTTGAGTAGACGTTTCCACCGTTCATCTGTTACTCGCTGAATTTCCTCGGTTAATTTCTCAAATTTCGGCGTGAACAAATGCCTAAAACGTCCTTGCACTTGCAAATACTCCTTGACTGGCTTCTTCTTTTGTGGAGCTAAAGCGAAAACTTTGCTCGGTGTTGAAAGCTGATAATCGCCGTTTACGGCTTCCCACAACGGAAATATGCATGTTTCTACTGCCAAACGCGAAAGCTCTATAGACTTAGCTGGGTCGCTTCTCCATCCACGCGGACAAGGCGCAAACACATGCAAAAACGCTGGTCCATTCACTTCTAAGCCTTTTCTGACCTTCACAAGCAAATCACGCCAGTAGTAAGGCGAAGCCGTAGCTACATAAGGCATGTCATGAGCCACCATAATATCGGCAATGGGTTTTTTATGCTCTAACTTGCCCGGAATAACTGTGCCGGCTGGCGAAGTGGTTGTTGAAGCGCCTAATGGTGTTCCTCCGCTGCGTTGTATGCCTGTGTTCATGTAAGCCTCATTATCATAGAGCACGTAGAGAAAGTCGTGTCCTCTTTCAACCGCGCCTGAAAGCGCTTGTATGCCAATGTCGTAGGTGCCGCCGTCTCCTGCCAAGGCAATAATGTCTACATGCTCGTGCTTAATTCTTCTTTTCTTCTTCAAAATCTTCAATGCAGCGTCAATTCCCGAAGCATTCGCAGCAGCATTCTCAAACGCCGTGTGCAGCCACGGAACAGCCCAAGAAGTGTACGGATAAATCGACGAAACAACCTCCATACACCCTGTCGCATTCGTAACTATTGTGGGTCCTCTAACCGCTTTCATTATTAGTCTCAAGACGGTTGCTGGTCCACAACCCGCGCATGCTCTGTGTCCCGAAAGGAACAAGTCTGGTTTTTCAGCGATGTCTTTTGCGGTGAATTTCCATTCAGTTTCTGTTTGCATATTTTCATCTCCTCCTATTCTCTTAATCCCAAATGCTGCACGCGTGTTTCAACGCGTTTTGTTCGCAGAATCTTCTGTAAATCCTCGTAAATCTTGCGAACCTGCATTGGACTGGTGTCTCTTCCGCCTAAACCGTAAATGTAATTTACAATGTAAGGATGCTTTTCAGCGTCATAGAGTGCATGGCGGACTTCATGGAAGACGGGTCCGCCGTTTCCGCCGAAACTCATGCTTCGGTCCATAACAGCCACAGCCTTCACATTTTTCAACGTATCAACTATTCTTTCAACGGGTAATGGTCGGAAAGTGCGAATTCTAAGCAATCCAGCCTTGACGCCTTCCGCTCTCAACTCGTCCACAACAGCTTTCACGGTGCCCGCCGTTGAGCCTAAACAGACAATGGCTACTTCCGCATCCTCAACATGGTACGCATCAACCAGTCCGTCTCCGTAGCTTCTGCCACTAATCGCGGCGTATTCTTTGTTTACGTCTTGAATTACTTTCAAAGCATTTTTCATGGCTTCTTCCTGTTGCCGCTTAAACTCAAAATAGTAATTCGGCAACGCTATCGGACCCATACTCGTTGGATTGTTTGGGTCAAGCTTAAACGGAACAGTTTTGCCCTCATGATTCGTGACGTTGATGAACTTGCGGGTTCCAACAAACCTTTTAACCGCATCATCCGAGAGCACATGCACGTTTTCTAACGTGTGGCTCAACGTGAAACCATCCAAACCCACAATCACAGGCAAAAGCACATCTGTGTTTTCAGCTATCCTAAACGCTTGAATAACCGAATCATACGCTTCCTGCGCGTTTTCAACGTAGATTTGTATCCATCCGCTGTCACGTTCCGTCATAGTGTCAGAGTGGTCGCCATGAATATTCAATGGCGCAGACAAAG
Organism: Candidatus Bathyarchaeota archaeon A05DMB-5; assembly: GCA_019685655.1. Classification (NCBI taxonomy): domain Archaea; kingdom Thermoproteati; phylum Candidatus Bathyarchaeota; species Candidatus Bathyarchaeota archaeon A05DMB-5. Next base: position 91,846 of record JABFQP010000004.1, read on the forward strand.
CTCTGTTTGCAATCGCCATGACCACGGGTGCGCGGCATCCAGAAGTCACAAAGAGCATTTCATGCATCAAAGCTAAGCCAGCTGAAGCGCTGGCTGTGAAGGTTCTTGCACCGGTTACTGACGCTGCTAAGCAAGCAGTTAAAGCGCTGTGTTCGGATTCTGTGCATACAAATTCGGTTTCAACTTCGCCGTTGGCAACGTACTCGCTGAATCTTTCCACGATGATGGTTTGCGGAGTTATTGGGTAAGCTGCTACGACGTCAACGTCTGACTGTTTAGCGGCGAAAGCGACTGCTTCGTCTCCGTTTAAGGCTAAAACTTCCTGTTTAACAACACTTTTCATTTTGTCATACACCTTCCCTATTCAAGTTTCATTTCTATCGCTTTGGCTGGACACTCGTTAGCGCATATTCCGCAGCCTTTGCAAAAGTTGTAGTCAAATTCTATGTCTCCTTTTTCAGGCTTCCAGTGTATTGCGCCGTCTGGACAGAAAAGTACGCATAATAAGCATCGCGTGCACTTTTCTAAATCCCTCACGGGTTTGTAGGTTTTCCAGTCTCCAGTCAAAAATTGAGTGCTGGCTTTCCAGCATACGCCTGCCGGAGAAATTTCTTTCCAACTTTTTTCTTTTGCTGTCACTCTGATTTTACCTCCTCATAAGCTTCTTTTATTACCGCAAAATTTTTCTCGGCAAGGTCTTTTCTGAATCGTTCTTTAACGACTTTTTCGATGCTTTCTAATTTGACAATTTCCGTAACGCGTGCCACGGCTCCGAGCATGGCTGTGTTGCCTATGGGCATTCCTAAAATTTTTATTGCTATTTCTGTTGCGGGAACACTCCACACCTTACCTTTATTTGAGTTGAGCATTTTTCTAATTTCTGTTGGAGCGTCTTTCGAGTTAACTATGATTGTTCCTTCTCTACCTAGTCCTTCGGCGACAGGAACGGTTTTCAGTAGTGTAGGGTCGATTACGGCTACGATGTCTGGATTGTAGACTGCGCAGTGAATTTTTATTGGTTCAGTGCTTATTCGCGTAAATGCTGTGACTGGCGCGCCCATTCTTTCTGGACCAAACTCGGGAAAAGATTGAATGTATTTTCCTTCATGAATAGCCGCGCGTGCCAGTAATTCGCTTGCTGTCCATGCTCCTTGGCCGCCTCTTCCGTGCCATCTAACTTCCATGATTTTTTTCAATTTTTTGTTCTCTCCATTGGTCTTTCAGCTTAATTGGGAAGTCTAACATATACCTTTTTCTCAGTAAGAGGGAAAAAGAACATGGCAATGAGTCGTGAATAACCATGCAAGGTCAAGCTGTTACCATAAGCATTAAGTAGAAAGTGCATCAAAATTTAAATCTCTAAAATTTGGAATTAAAATATTTGGAGCCGACGGCGATTTGCCAAAGAAACAAGCCAACAATGGCAAGATAATATTGACTGCTGACCGAACCTTGATGAGTGATTACCATAAAAACATATTCTTAGGATTCGGAACTTGTGCTCCACCCAACTTTCTTCCCGACTGGTTTTATAGTTGGCTCTTTTTCCCGCCGATTAAGACAAGAAAGGGCATTCCAGAAGCTGCGCCGTATGGCTTAAGGAAGGTTGAGGCTCAGCTTTTAAGTGAAGGTTTTGATGTTTTGACTGTGTCGCCGTTGCACGTGAGTGAGTACATTGACGAGGCGAAGGTTTTAGGAATTCACGTGATGGACCCTTTCGGTTTAGGTCCGGCTTCAACCACTTTCGCTTTCGTTTTGAAAAAGGAGCCTTATCTTGCACAGCATTTTCGTGCGTTGTTGGCTACTCCGGAAATTAGGGAAGCTAAAAAACGTGGGTTAAAGATTATTGTTGGCGGTCAAGGTGTTTGGCAATTTTTGCATCGTCCAAAGTTTGTTGAAGAATACGGGATAGACTGCATAATTTCTGGTGAAGCTGAGAAAGTGGTGGGAAGAATTTTTAGGGCTGCCTTGAATGATGAGCCGCTTCCTAAGTATTATGAATCTACTGTTGAAGAAACGCCGAGTCTTGATGAGATACCCGATATTATGAAGCCTTCAGTTGATGGTTTGGTGGAAATTGGTCGTGGATGTTGCCGTGGATGCCAATTCTGTAGTGTGACTTTGCGTCCTTTGCGTTGGTATCCTGTTGAGAAGGTACTGCGTGAGATTGATGTGAATATGGAGAGCGGCTACACAAAAGGTGTAGCGCTTCATGCGGAGGATGTTATGCTTTACGGTTCCAAAAACACAATTCCGAATGACGAAAAACTCATAGAACTTCATGAAGTGGTTGCCAAGAAATGCGAGAGTGTAGGGTGGAGTCACTGTTCGCTTGCTGCAGTTGCGGCTAAGCCGAAGCTTCTGTCGAAGATTTCTGAAATTATTCTGCAGAAGCAAGCGTGGTGGGGTGCTGAGGTAGGAATAGAAACGGGTTCTGGAAGGCTTGCTAAGAAAATCATGCCTGCGAAAGCGCATCCGTTCAAGCCGGAAGAGTGGCCGGAAGTTGTGCGTACTGGTATGGGGTTGATGCATGATAATAAGCTTGTTCCAGCGTGTACGCTTATTGTGGGTTCTCCAGAAGAGACTGAGGATGATTTGGTTAAGACTGTAGAGTTGATGGATGACCTTAAGGGTGTTAGAAGTTTGATTGTGCCGTTGTTTTTTGTGCCTATGGGTAGGTTGAAGAATGAGGATTGGTTTAAGGAGACTGAGATGACGGAGCTGCATAAGGAGCTTTTGCTTAAGTGTTTGAATCATGGCTTGTACTGGATAAACGAGTTAATTGACATGTCGTTTACTGATAAATGGTATAGGCGTGTGATTCGGCAGTTCTACAGACTTTTTGCGGGAGTAGTTAAGTATAAAGTGAGAAAGGCTGGAATAGTTTAGAAGCTGTTGAATGACTAGACTTAAATACGACTGCAAAACCAAAATTCTTAAGCGCTCGTGTTTGCCGCCGTAGCTCAGTTCGGTAGAGCGGCTGGCTGTTAACCAGTCGGTCGTAGGTTCAAGAACAAGGAGGAGAAAACTCCTGTTGAAAATCCTACCGGCGGCGCTTTCAGCGTTCCTTTTTGATTAATTGTTGTTTGACAAAAAAGTGAGGGTTAGGGTGTTGGTGGGGGCGGTGGTGGAGGCTGAGGGGGCTGTTCTTGTGGAGTTGGAGCAGGAGCAGCTGGAGCTACTGGAGGCTTTCTCTTGCGTAGCATTATGGCTGCAGCAACTATCACCACAACTATGACTACTATGATGACTATCCAAATCCACCAGTCCAAGCCCAAGAAGCCAGGACCAAACAATCCTCCACCCCACATGTTAGTCTCTGCTGGAGTAATTGTATAGGTATAACCACTATAAGAGACGCTTGTTTCTAATAGTACTCCGGTCGCTTGGTCCCAGTATATTTGTCCTGTTCCACCTGAGTATGGGTCGGTGGCTGTGGCGTAAATTGCTGTTCTGCCATGGCGGGTTGTTACGCCTTGCACGCTAACGCCTTCCCCTGGAATCGCTTGTCCTGTGTTTAGATTTGCTGGAATTATGAAACCGTTCATTGTACCGTAACCCGTTGCAATGTCAAGCGTGAAATCTAATTGTTGTATTTGTTGACCAGACATTCCTACAGTGTAGGTTCCTGTGACTTGTGTTCCGCTGACACTCTGAATTGTTATTTTAATCCATCCTTGAGCCGACATTCCTCCGCCCGACATGGTGAAGTTATATTTTATCCAGTCTCCACTTTGACGCCTACAGTGTACTGTGCCATCGCAGAACTGCCCATCGATAAACAGAAAGCCAACACAAAAAGCAAGACTTTTGCTTTAACATTTTTCATAATTTCAACTCTACCACAAGCAGTAAGCACATTGTCCTTTTATAATTTATGCAAACCCCAGAACATAACCAACCAAAAACATTTCATAAAAGACGAATTTAAAAAGAAAAATGTGAAAGTTAAGCAGCTACACGTATTTTTTGCATTTGTAGCAGTACCAACGTTGATACTGTTCAATGTAGGTTAATGGTCCGCCACAGGTGGGACAAACTTGTGCTCCTGGCGGTGGTGGAGGCGGCGGTGCACGAAGCATCCCTTCGAATTTGAGGATAGCTGGCATTGGAATTGGACGATTTTCAAGCATTCCAGACAGATATCCACCAATAGGATAGAAAATTATACCCCACACGAAAATTAAAGCCCAAGCAGTCATCACTGTACCTGCGCCACCACCCGCAAGCGCAGCCATTGTCACGAAGACAAATAATGTGATGAAGAAGTGGACAATGAACGTCACAACGCCTGCGGCGAGTCCTTCCATTTCTTTCCTCTCTGTTTTATGTATTCTGAAGTTGAGATATCCAGCGACAAAGCCTCCAGGCAAGAACCCAAATATTCCTGAGACAACACCTAACGCGATGACTTCGCCCCACTTTGAATATGCAGCATAGAAAAGTATGTTGTAGGCAAGAGCGCCGACAATTGACATTCCCACTGCGAACCCGATTAGTCCAGCGGCAATGTAATCTTGTAAGTAGCCTTCTTCCTTTATACTCATACAATTTTCTCCTTACCGTTTTGAATAGCATTCTTTACCTTAAAGTATTTAACATTTATTTACAAACGTTAACAACTAAACGTTCAACTAAATTCTGAAACGGAAATTGACATAAAAGAAAAATCTTATAAAACCAATCAATACAACCACCTTAACCAAGGAAGGATTCAGAACATGGTTAAACAGGAAAAAGCAGTCACAAAAGACATGCTCGTCGGAATGCAAGTCATCGACGCCGAAGGACACATAGTCGGAACAGTAAAAGACGTCGCTTTTATGGTTGGAAAAATGGGCATATCCTTATACGTTGAAAGCAAGAAAGGAGGCGAAAGCCGAAACATCACATGGGAAGAAGTCCAAGCAGTCGGCGACTTCATAATATTAAAACCAGAACAACCCCAAGAAGCTCCTCCAGTTCAGCAAACTCCACAAGTTTGCCCAACATGTAAAGGTCCACTCACTTTCGTTCCGCAATATCAAAGATGGTACTGCTACAAATGCAAGAAGTATGCATAAACTCCTTTTTTATTTGTCACTAACTGCTATTTTCCGCTGATTCTCAGTTGTAGGGTTAGGTTGATTCGTAGGATGTATGCAGTTTATCGAAAATAGACACTTCAGCATTCTGCATCTGAGTTCTCGCTTCAGGCGCGCTAATGACTAGTGGACGTTTTTGTATGTGCTTGTATCCGCATCCGCACTCAAAACCTACTATCTTATTTCTTCGTCTAATTTCTTTCCATTTTTTGGCGCTGCACTGACCAATTTGTTTGTGTATTTTCCAAAGCATTCTTGCTTCAGCATGGGTTATTGGGGCGTAGTGTTTTGCAGAAGTGAAGTACCATGTGGCGTATATAACGAAGCACGTCCATAACGAGAATAAGAGTATTTCAATCAGGCTAAACATGTTTTTCTCACCTGTATTTGTGTTAGACACACATACTTTATGTCTGCTTCCAGACATATCTAACTTCAGAATATTCTATCTTACGATATAAGCATTATCTCAAATTCCGAATACCCAAACACCAACACTAAAACTGCTGAAGAACATCCTTCTTCTCCATGATATAACCACAATAATGACACTTCAAAAGCAAAGGCTCCTCACACTCTACATAAAACTTAGCTTGAACAGGCTCATTACTATTACTTATACAAGCCGGATTAGCACACTTAACAATATCCTCAATGACCTTCGGCAACTTAACCTCAAACTTTTTGACAACACCATAATCACGAATAATATTAATAGTCGCATGCGGCGCCAACAAAGCAATCTTATGCAGCTCCTGCGGCTTCAACTCTCTACCCTCAATCTTAACAATATCCTTCGCCTTAAGACGCTTACTCGGCACATTAACCGCAATAGTAAGCGTACCCTTCTCCTTCCCAGTAATCCCCAAAATCTTAACAACATCCAACGCGTGACCACCAGTAATATGGTCAATAACAGTGCCATCCTTAATCTTAGAAACACGCAACTCCGTTTCACTCACACGAAATCCCCCTTAAACAAGGCTATACAGAAGAATGCGCATAAAAGATTTTAACTTTTGCACTTGCACAAATGGTCATTCGCTTTGCTCATAAAAAGTTATTTAGGAGTTACGTAGATTTGTTCTGGGTGCAAGATTGGAGTTCCAAGGCAGAGACATAATCTCAATAAAAGATTTTTCACGACAAGAAATCGACTACATCCTAAAAATCGCACAAGCCATGGAACCCATAGCCGCCAAAGGCTCAGACATGCTTAAAGGCAAAATCCTAGCCACACTATTCTTCGAACCAAGCACACGCACACGCTTAAGCTTCGAAGCAGCCATGCACAAACTAGGAGGCTCAACAATTGGCTTCGCAGAAGCCGAAATCGCATCCGTAAAAAAAGGCGAAAACCTCGCAGACACCATACGCACAGTTGAAAATTACGCAGACGTAATCGCCGTGAGGCATCCGCTCGAAGGCGCAGCAAGACTCGCCGCAGAATTCGCAAAAATCCCAGTAATCAACGGCGGCAGCGGCGCAGAAGAACACCCAACACAAGCCCTTCTCGACTTATACACAATAAAGAAAGAAAAAGGAAAGATTGACGGATTAAAAATCGCTTTTGTAGGCGACCTTCGCTATGGAAGAACCGTCCACTCACTTGCATACGCTCTCTCACTCTACAACATCGAATTATACCTAATTTCACCAGAAACTCTAAAAATGCGCAGAGAAGTCCTACAAACAATAAAAGAAAGAATACCCGTAACAGAAAAAACCGAACTAGAAAAAATAATCCCACTGGTAGACGTTCTCTACGTCACACGAATACAAAAAGAACGCTTCCCAGACCCAGCCGAATACGCCAAAGTTAAAGGCTCCTACAAAATAAACTTAAAAACACTAAGCGACGCAAAAAAAGACCTAATAATTCTGCACCCGCTCCCACGAGTAGACGAAATAGCCTCCGAAGTGGACAACACCTCTTATGCGCGGTACTTCCAACAAGTCTGGAACGGCATAGTCGCCAGAATGGCACTACTAGCCTTAATTTTAGGCGCTGTAAAGTAACAATCTGCTTATTCCTTCAAAAATTTATACTGCCGCAAACTGGTCTAAGAACGCCAATGTGCTTACCGCCCCGCAAGAGGGACATTTCTGCAATCTTCCAAACCAGCTTCTTTTACAGTTGACACAATAGGTTAGTTTGCGATTGTACGTGAAAAATTCTAGGCTGCCGCTTTCAAAAATCTGTTTGGTTAAATCCATAAGAGCTTCCGGCTTATGCTCGACTTCTCCAAGCTCTATTACCGAAAAATATCCGCCAGCATCAAACATTTTGCCCAGTTTCTCTTCAACCTTTAAAGCAGCCGGAAGAATTTCATTCTCTTTGAGAATCAACTTACTTGCTGCTGAATAAAACGGCTTTTCCCGTGTTCCAGAAAAGCGCACTTTTGCAATACCATATCTCTCAATATCCAACTGTGCAAGTCTTTCAGAAGCTTCAACACTCGGCAATGCCGCCAAGGAAACATTTTTGCCATGTTTTATCACACTTTTGTTTGCATAATCTGAGGCTTGCTGGATTACTTCCTCAGCAAACGCCAAACTTTTCTCATCTTCATAAATACTCTTCCCAGAAAATATCTCAGCAGCCTCTTTCAAGCCTATCAAATTTATTATGCGAGAACAATTTTCAAGTCTAAAATACTGGTCGCCATTGACTTCTTGAGAGAGAAACGGAAGCAAACCTGCACAATGCTGTTTAAGCGCTCTATACTTAATCTCTAAAGCACGAGCTGCCATTTCTAACCGCTCTTTGAATATTTCCAGAAATTTCGCCTTATCTTTTCCAGATTCAACCGCTATTCGTGGAAGGTTAACCCCTACTTTCCCAAGACAGCCAGTACGCAGAGTGTCAATTTCCCAATCTCCACTAGTATCAGTTTTGAGCTTAAATCCGGAAGAAGAGAAAACAGATTCGTACTTGTTTCCTCCTAAAAGATTAGCAAAGTAGAATACGCCTTTTTCTGAAGCCAACTGATGCGCCTTTAAAAGCATTTTCTTTGCCTTTTCATCAGCAAACGCGTTCTCGCGCACCTTCAAGATTATCGCGGGATTAAACAGAGGCTTACGCAAGCTTTCTTCAATAAATATTTCAAAGATAAGCGAAGCTAAAAGTTGGCTTTCTTCAACAAAATCTCCATATTTACCTAACACTTTTCCATCAGAACCGAGAACTTGTTTTCCAGCAATAAAATCTGGGACTGTTAGCTCCAGGCCAAAAGACGCTTTTACATGCTGATTTACCTCAAGAATGAATAAACGCAAAGCCTCCTTAACCTCTGTGAGCTTTGCGTCTTTTGCAAAAGGCGCCAAAAAAACATTAAAATAATCAAAAGTTTGCGTTGCATCCACTTCTCTTGCAGAATGCAAAAGAACATTAAACGCAGTCGACAAAGCCGATTCCAAGCTGCTTGGAGAAGGTAAAGAAGACTTGAAAACGTTTATTCTTTCCAAATTGAAGCCATGCTGCAGGAAAAATCGCAAATCATGCATAATCTCGCTTGGCTTCAAAATCCACGAACCCAAACCTTCCACAAAAATTGAACCTGACAAATGCGCATCTGCAACATCTCTTGGAAACACATTCAAAAGCACATACTCTCTTAAAATTGTCTCTCCCAATTGTTCACCTACAGAACCCACTCGCCGAGCAGTTTTTTTCCCCTCTAACAAGCTGGCAACATCATACACAGGAAGCCCCAAACGCGTAAGCTTATGCCGATACTCCTCTAACCCCTTCTCTATCAAAACCGCATTCACAACCTCTCTCACAAGAGGAGCCGTCAAATACTTCGTTTTTGACTTTAACAGTCGCTTTTCAGCTTCTTTCGCCACCTTCTGCGCCAGTTCAGTCGGCATTTTCGCCTCTCTAAAAAGAGAGCTTGCAATCTTGTTCGCGTCAAACTCTTCTAGCGCAAAACGCGAAGTGCGTATAAGCATACTTTTTGGTTTCAAGGCTTTCTTCTCAATCTTATCTGCAACATCAATAACCATCTTGCCAAGCTCAGTTAAACAATACTTCTTCGCTTCCACATCCGCCTCAATCAAGTCAGCCCTAAGCAAAAACTTCAAATGATAAGCAAACCTTCCCGCATCCCTCGTAGGATTCATCTTCAAAGAACTCATCAACTCAGTGTAAGAAAGAGGTCCCCTATCAAAAAGCAAATTTAAAATCTGCAATCTAAGAGACGAAGAAACCGCTTTAAGTATTTTTACTCCTCGCACACGATGTGGAACTGACAAGTCTGCGTTAGCCTCCCCAAAGTGGTAAAGTAATATTACGAGGTAAAGGGTTTAAAGGTTAAGTAAGACTATATTTTTATGTTTTAAATGTAAAGATGAAGCATCAAGGGGCTGTCGGCTAGCTTGGTCTAGGCTTGGAGACTTGGGCTCTCTAAGCGCTGTGGCGTTTGCCACGTGCGGGAAGGACCCCGGTTCAAATCCGGGCAGCCCCATTTTTTCGCTGCGTTTTAGGTTAAAAAGTGCTTATAGACTGGGTGCCCTTTGAATCGTAGGTTTGTTTCGGATTTTTCTATTGTCCCGCTTGGCAATCTTATACAGAGAGAGCTGACAATTGCTCCGTTTTTAACGAATCTTACGCCGTCTAGGAGTTCGCCTTTTGTCACACCTGAAGCCGCAAAAACCAACTCGTTGCCTTTAGCTAGTTCGTCTTCAGTATATGCTTTTTCTACATCAATGCCTTCCGCTTCTAGCCTATCCAGCCTTTTTGGGTCATCTTTTTTGTCTTTCCACACTTTCACTAGCATTGTGCCGCCTAAACACTTGACGGCGGTTGCTGCGATTGTTGCTTCTGGGCCGGCACCTGCGCCTATGAGAAGGTCAACGCCTGAGCTTGGAATGCATGTAACAACTGCTGCTGCGATGTCACCGTCTGGAATGAGAATTATTCGCACACCTAATTTTCTAAGAATGCTAAGAATGTCTGCGTGTCTTTCACGCTCTAACATTATTACAGTGAAGTTTTCGAGAGGCAAGCCTTTTTCTCGAGCTACTGCTCGCACAATTTCCTCGACAGACATGTCCAGAGAAAGTTTTCCAGCAGAATGATGGTCTGTCGCCACTTTGAAATAGTATCCGTCGTCTGGAAGCACTTGAAAACATCCAGCAGGCGCGCATGCAAGAGCGGAAATGGCGTCTTTTCTGCCTTTGGAAGCGGCGGTTGTGCCGTCAACAGGGTCTACGACAAACTCGACTTTTGGACCTTTGCCAGTTCCCACTTTTTCTCTTTTTAGGAATGCTGGGGCGTTGTCTTTGGGTCCTTCGCATGAGATGACTTCTCCTTCCACATCCGTCTGCGCTAGGACAGCTCTGGAAAATTCTACGGCGTTCGCGTCTATCAAATCAGGGTTGCCTTGACCAATATGTAAGGCGGCGCCAACTGCTGCGGCTACTGTTATTCTGGTTAATGAAGGCGCTAAAGCCCTAAGAGAGACCATTTACCATTATGCTCCTATTCACGGTAATAGTTAACTTACTTGTAAATCATTTTCGGCTTTCCAAGCACTTGCTCATTTAACTCTTTTATGCCTAAGCCGTTTTCTTTAGGAAAAATTCGCATTGAATTTTTCACTTTTGTTCCGCCTTTTTTTGCAAGTTTGTCTTTCATTAAAATGTCGGAGTCAAGGTCTGCGTATTGTATGTTCTTTGTTGCAGCGGCGAGGTGAGTTCCGGCTGCTATGCCTATTTCCGATTCGCCCATGCACCCAATCATGCATGGTATGCCTGCTGCCTCAGCAATCTCGGCTATTTTTCTGCCTTTCAGTATTCCGCCGCTTTTCATCAGTTTAATGTTTATTAGGTCTACGGCTTCAGCTTGTATTAAGCGTAAGGCGTCTTTTGGTGAGTGGACGCTTTCGTCAGCCATTATTGGTATTGGCGAGTTTTTCTTGACTTCCCTTAAGCCTTCGGTGTCTTCGGCTGAGACTGGTTGTTCGGCAAATTGGATGTTGAATTTTTCCATCTTGTTTAAGGCTTCTATTGCTTGTTTTGGTGTCCAGCCTTGGTTGGCATCAATTCTTATCTGTATCTCTTCGCCTACTGCTTCTCGAATTAGTTTTATGCGTTCAAAATCTTCGTTGGGGTTTACTCCAACCTTTACTTTCAAGGCTTTGAACCCTTTTCTGAGGGCTTTAACAGCGTCTCTAGCCATTTCTTTAGGTGATTTTATGCTTAGGGTTAAGTCTGTTAAGACTTCGGTGCGGTATCCGCCGATTATTCTGTAGAGGGGTTTGCGGCAGGTTTTTCCTAGAATATCATATAGTGCCATGTCAATGGCTGCTTTTGCGGCAGGATTATCCTTCACAAGCGAATCCATCATTTCCACATCTTGCTCGATTCTAAGCGGACACATGCCGATAAGTTTTGGAGCAAATTTGCCCAGAACTTTTACGACTGTTTCTGGAGTTTCACCAGTCACCCGTCTAGACGGCGAGGATTCCCCCCATCCAATCACACCGTAATCTGTAAGTATTTTTACTATTACGTTGCGGCTTTCTGTGTTTGCGCCCGGTGCGATTCTGAAAGGCTCTTTATATTTTAAGGTAACCGTGTAAACTTCGATCTGCTGAATTCCCAATTATTGTCACCAGTTACAAGTTCACGTTTCTTTGGAAAAGCTTTACTGAAACTCTTCCTTAGGTGTCTTTTCGCGTTTTCTTAACCCCTTAAACTTTAGTTTTGCTGTTAGGATTTTTTCGGTTGCGAATAATCGTGAAGCCACATACATTACGACCAGCGTGAAAGCGGTAACGTAGACTATGCCAATTATGGCTGTCAAGTAGTCGCCCATTATGACTGCTTTCGACGTGATAATTGGGTCGCTGTAGGGAATAGCGTATAGAAGAATTTTCAAAGCGAGAGGCAACGTGTTAATGTCCAGATACATTAGGGCAAGCGCCGGAATGAATATCAAGGGGTAAATGTAGCCGACAATGGACTGCGCGCTTCTCACATCTTCTACAAACGCAGACACAATAACCGCCAACGCCAACGCAGAGAGCAAGGTGACAAAAAGCGAAATTCCCAAGAGCAAATAACCAAAAACTGACGGAACAAGCCCCAAAGCGGCTAGGTCTATAGACGTGCCCGCTGGGACCATCGACATTAAGGAGCCCATGTAATAGTTGAAGCCAACCATGTATGCTAAGGCGCCTATGCCTGCCACAAGAATTGTTCCTGACAATTTTCCCATGAGAATTGCAAAGCGGTCCATTGGTAAAGTTAACAGTGTCTCTAGTGTTTTTTCTTCTTTTTCCATTGCCACTGAGGTTGCAGCTATTTGCATAGAGTAGGTGAGTAGAATCATAATGGTGATTGGCATGGCTATTGCTTGTGAATACATTAGGTTGGTCAGCATGTTTGGGTCAACGCCTTCCACAATATTTCCTTTGATAATTGTTGACTTGTTAATGGTAACATAATCCGGAGCTTGTGCTCTGTTAAATTGGTAGATTAAACTGTCAATTACTGAAGAACCGACATTCTCAAAAAGACTGGTCCCCGAAAAAGCTCCGTAAAATCTCACATAAGCAGTTATGCTTTTGTTACTCTCATGTTCTTCTATTTTTACGCTGAAGTCGCTGGGAATTTCGATAAGATAAGTTGTGTTGTATTTCGCCAGCAGCTCCAGAATCGTGTTATTATCAAGAACTTTATTGTTTTCAACGGAAACTCTTGCTGAAGAATTGAGAAACGCTATTAGAGAGGTTGAATTGGTTCCTTCATCATTGTTTACGACAAGAATTGTTGCTTTCTGAGCTTGCTCTTGGGCAGACTGTATCGAATAACTCATTATGCTACCTAACAGAGGAAACATTAGCAATGGCACAATTATCATTCCCAAAAGTATTTTGGGGTCTCGGACAAGCTCTTTAAGCTCTTTAAACAGGAAATTTCCAAATCCCTTAAGCAAGCCCAATCACCTTCGCAAAAACTTCTTCCAAATTTGCGCTTCCAAACTTTTCTTTCAGTTCGCCGGGCTTTCCTTCAGCAACAACCTTGCCCTTGTTTATCAACGCGACTCTATCGCATACGTGTTCAACTTCGAGCATGTTGTGGCTTGAAAGCAAAACTGTTACGCCATGCTCTTTCACATACCGCTTGATTATTTCTCTAACATGATACGCGTGCAGAACATCCAACCCGCTTGTTGGCTCGTCTAAGATGGCGAGTTTAGGCTTATTCATTAAGGCTCTTGCCACGAGAAGCCTTCTTTTCATTCCTTTGCTGTAAGTTTTAGTCTTATCCTTTAAGCGTTCGCCCAAACCAGTTATTTCAGCCGCTTCATTAACCATTTTTTGCGCTTCATTCTTGCTTTCAGTGTTAAATTTGGCCATAAATTCCAGATACTCCCTGCCGGAGAGGTTTCGGTAAGCGCCTGCTTCTTCTGGAAGGTAAGTTATAATTTTGCGTACTTCAGCTGCTTCTTGAACAATATCCAACCCGAAAATTTTCATAGTGCCTGATGTTGGCAGAAGCAAAGTTGAAGCTATGCGCAGTGCGGTTGTTTTTCCAGCTCCGTTTGGACCGATAAGCCCAAAAATTTCTCCATTTTTTACATTAAAACTTAAGCCGTCCACTGCACGAATTTCACCGAAGACTTTAACAACATCCACTGCTTCAACAGCTAGACTCAAATTTTTGACACCGAGAGTTAAGCAATTTTGAGACTTTAAAAAATTTTGCTATAAGTCTTTCTTTAAACACCCAGTTCTGGGCTGTCTGAAAAGCTCAAACATGCTTATTTTCGTAAAATAAGCTTTTGGTGGGGGCTTATAGGTTAGAGCCCACGTTTGAACCCACGGACAAGTGGAAATGTCTCCCACAAACCCTTCTTTTTTTGTTTTACAAACGAACGCGCAGAGGACCAGCGTATATGCATGATGACTGCAAATGCAAACGTGATTAAGGCTTTAGGTTTCAGGTTGAGCAAGTTCTACTGATTCTGCACTTCTATTGGTTAGGTCCATCGCCTTTACACTGCTGAGCGTTCCTTTTTTCCAACGTTTAACTGCGTTTCGCCTCTGAATATGGACATTCTCGCATTCTGCAATTGAATAGTGTCTCCTATTGCTACTGCATTTATTTGTTCATTCCATAAGCATAGTTTAACTGTTCCAGTTTCATCGGCTATCAAAGCGTTGGTTACTTTAGCGTAGTTTCCAAACTGTGCAAGGACAAGTTTCTGTCTTGGAATTTCCAAAACTCTAGCTTTAAGATTAACCTCTATCATTCCCGCACGTAAATCTCTGATTAGAAAAGAATATGACTCCTTATTCTTCACTAATATATCTTTGAATAACGTCTGTTTTCATAAAATCTTTAATCCCATTGTTTTGTTCCATGAGAAACTCTGGGGGTATTGGAAACTGCGCAACAGCTCTAGAGTCCTTCATAATCAAAAAAATGGCTTTGTCTTGTGTTTTACCGCGACGCTCAATTGAAAGGCTTCCACATTTGGATTTTCGGTTTTCTTCTGCTGAGACTGATGCATAAAAAATTTGTCTGGGTCAACTTCATATTTTACTGAAAGAAAAGCAAGATATTGACCTTGTGATGCTCTGTTTCTCAAGGCTTTTACACACTTCTCTTGTCTTACTTCCATTACAAAGATCATTCTTGAAAAGCCTAGAGATCGTTTAGAAGGGTTAAGAGCTGATCTTTTTTATGAAAGTTTTTGTTCTTTTCTGCTTCTATTATAGCATGTTGCAACCAATTTTTCAGTTCAGAATCATAATCTACTTTGTGTGGATGTTTTTTTCCTGCTCTATTGATCCACTCTTGAGCAGGCGTGTTTACTTGCTTGTCTGTTAATTCCATAGTTTTCACCTCATATTTCTTTAAGTAGAATAATTAAGAAAAATGACAAAATTCGTCATAGACCCTTTTGTCAATATTCTTTTCTGTGAGAATTCTACTCACTATACAATGCACTTCGTTACATATTAAGCTATGTGCAGATACATCACCAAGTAGCCTATCCCATTGTAAGGTAGCCATGGCTTCTCAACCATTCAGTTTGATTCTTCCTGTATCGCCAGAAAATGTCGCCTCTTTTGTCTGATTGGAAATCCCAAGGAGAAACCAAGACAATGTCTCCGTCTCTTATCCACACTCGTCTCTTCAACTTTCCTCGAATTCTACACAGCCGCTCTTTACCGTCTTGACATTTCACCAAGATTCTGTCAAAGCCCAGCATTTTAACAGCCATGCCTAGTACGTCATTTGCGCTTGGTAACATCATGTTTTCTAGGTCTTCTTCGTTGATGACTTTCCTTTTACCCAATTTTCCACCTCCAAATCGTAAGAACGCAATTACATGCACTGGTCAGAACAATCAGAGAAAAAGTGAAACGGCATATGTAAACTCTTTCTCTAGAGAATCCTAACTGCTGGAAATAAGTACACTGCCAAGTATATTAATCTAGCTCAAGCAGATTGGTGAAACATCATTGTTTCAGACTGAACATAGAAACTGAAGAGAACTAAGAGGCTAATCAGAGGCAACTATTGCGATCTTTGCGTGTTGCTAATTGATTATTTCTTGCCTTTAGTATGCTTTGTAGGAAGCGCAATGTTCTTTCTCTGTTTCCTTTTTAGTTCCTTAGCTCTTTGCAATTGCTTATGCTTTTCCAGACCTGCAACCTTATCTTTCTTGCTTTTGGGCATGTTTTAACCACCGAAAGGCATTATGGCATTGGTGATATCCTTTAAAAACATTGCTATCCTTTCTTTGAGACCAGAAAGAATTGGGAGGATATAAAAGGAGATTATCTCTCTTTCACAAAGGTTAATAAGAAAGGCGGCATATCTTAGGTTAGGCGGTTAGTCTTTTCCGAAGAAGGTATAACGGCTACAGACGTTCTTACTTTTGAGGACAAGTATAGCTGGAAATTAACTGAGGTGATAAAATGTCGTACGGATTAGGAAGAAACGGACCAGGATACAACTTAAAGAAACCTGTCGAAGTTGACAAGCAATACGAGGCTGAAATTCAGGATATGAGCAGAAAAGGCGACGGAATCGCAAAGATTGAAGGCTTCATAATATTTGTACCAAACGCTAAACAAGGAGAACATGTGACGTTCAAAATAACCAGCGTTGGAAACAGGTTCGCTATCGGAGAACTAGCGCAAGCTTGATCTGAAACATCAGGAACGTGAAGCTGAAGAAGGCTTCAGAGAACTAAACGTTCGCTAACAAACTTTGCCTTTTCTAGTTGTATTTCCGTGGGAAGTTGCTTCGCTGTCTATTCTTTGAATAAGCTCCATTACCTTTTTACCTTTCCTTTTAAGTTCTGATTCCGAGATGGTGTTTTTCATCGGGCAAAGGTTATCCACCACTATTCCTTCTAGTTCGCTGTAGATTACTGGATAGATTCGACATCCTAAAGGTCTATGTCTATATATCTTGCAACGACATTTTTCAACATCGTAGAAGACGCAAAACCCACGGCGATTTTTTAGTCTGACAAAACCATTCTTGGCATGTCGCATGAACTTCTGTCTGTCATAGCCTGCTCTTTCCAAACGTTTAACATCTACACTGGAAAGCAGCATTTCAGTCTTTTCACGGCATAATCCGCAATGGGAACAATACATGAGTAATTCTACGCTAACATCTTTTTATTAGTTTTTATTAATTTCTCCCTCGTTTAAACGCTAGTTACTGTGAGAAATGCTTAGGCAAAGTCTAGGCGTGAAACTTATAATAGATGTCTCAGTCAAAAGGGCTGGTGTGTTGATTACAACACCCTCCCAGATGAAGAAATCTCCTGCAACAGCTCTCCTCTTTTTCTATTGTTGAAATTCTCGTTGGTTGAAGTAAAGTTTTGTCTCTCAGTAACACTTTTTACCCAGAAACCCTTTAGTCCTAAATGGGTTTCCTGGTTCAGTCCAAAAATTGCAGCTGGTGCCTGTCAGTCTGCTACAGGATTGAATCGTTGGAAACCCTCTATTTTCCTTTTGAGACGCTTTAGGGGCTTCAGGCTTGCAAGTGACTTTTTCAGCAGCAAGTTTTCTTGCAAAATAAAAATCAAGGCGCTTTTGAGAATGTTAGAGACATTGTCAGTTGCTACAATTTGAAATACGCCTTCTATTAGCGTGCACGCTGGCTACCTTTTTTGTTTTTTAAGGTAGGCAACAGTGAACATTCTGCCGTCGGGCAGGCTAATGTCTTGGACGCTGACAAGTTCCCATCCTTCATTGCCTAGAGCATTCAAGTCATTTTGAATATTATCTATAATTGGCTTGCTGTCGGCTTGGAAATGATCTGAATGAATCCGCGTTTTTATCGGGACCACCTTATACTCCCACTTAGCCAAGTCAAACAACACCTCAAATATAGATAATATTAAACCTCAAATTAGAAAACTTTAGCGTTTCTACAGCTCTTAAAGCCAAAGAAATAGCTCTGGCACCTGTGAATATCCCTTTATTGAAACTGCTTGGCCAGCGCATGCCGTCAAGTTGGTTCATAACGACAAATAGTCTTCTTGGCATTTTTAGTCTTGCTATCACTTGTCTACACGATATTCAGCAGTTGCGGTTGCTTGGACAGAACTATTGAACTTTTCGTGACCTACTGCGCCAGAATGGTCAACATGAGCTTATTTTCGAAAAATGAAGCAGAAACGGGTCAATGTGGGGTCGCTGGGATTTGAACCCAGGACCGCCAGCGCCCCAGGCTGGTATCCTAGTCCAAACTAGACGACGACCCCGTCGGGCTTGTGAATGGTAAAATTGTTAAGGGGTTATTAAAGCTTAAAAGTTTGTTAATCTATCTTTTGAGTCGTGGTTTGGAACGATGCCGCGTGAAGATGGGTTTATGGGTGGTTTTTTGGTTTTGAGTTTTGTTGTTTTTATTGCTGGGTTTTTGGTTGGGATGTTGGCTATTATGGTTATGCCTGTAAGTGTGGATATGACGATGCTGGGGCTGCTTTTTTTGGCTCTTGGGTTTGTTGTTGGGATTTTGGCGGTTGGTTTGGTATGGCTGATGTTTAAACGTAGAAAATCAGCAGCAAAGTCTTAGTTTGATTGTTTTTTGTTTTCTTTAGTTTCTTCTTTGATGGGTTTTGTGGAAATTTCGCGGATTAACGGTTCTTTTCTGCCGCCTTCTATCTCGATTTCAGCATTTGGATATTTCTGTTGAAGTTGCCTTCGGAGCGCATCTGCGTCCGCGTCTTTTCCGATTTTAGCGCGGACTTTTGTTCCTTCTGGCGTTTGTGTAACGCTTATGGAGTATCCGCTTTCTGGAAATTCGTTGAAGAAGCTTTCTGTTTCTTCGAAGATTGAGTCTCCGAAGAGGTCGTCTATTATGCTTCTTCTGCGTTTCATGCGGGAAGACATTAGGTAATGCCCTCCAAAATGAAAAACTAAAGTTCGGGTTTAAAAATTTTAATTAGTAGTTCTTGTAGCAGTGTAGTTGTTTAGGTGGTGTGAATGAAGGGTAAGGTTGTTGTGTTGATGGGTTCGGAGCGTGATGTTGAGTTTTGTCGCGAAATAGCCAAGACTTTGAAGATGTTAAGCGTTGATTATGAGTTTCGGGTGGCGTCTGCACATAAAACGCCTTTGAAGGTTTTGGAGATTTTGAAGGAGTATGAGAAGGAACGGGTTGTTTACATTACGGTTGCTGGACGCTCCAATGCGCTTAGTGCTTTTGTTGATGCGAACACTGCTAAGCCCGTCATTGCTTGTCCGCCTTACAGTGACAAATTTGCGGGTGCAGACATTTATTCTTCGCTTAGGGTTCCAAGTGGTGTGGGTTCGGTTGTGACTGTTGAGCCTGAAGGCGCTGCGATTGCGGCTGCGAAGATTTTTGCTTTGGAAGATAAGGAGTTAGCAAAGCGCGTTAGCGAGTATCAGTCTGCGAAGAAGAGTGAGATTGAGAAGGCGGATAAGTCTGTCAAGAAATTAAAGTAGCGTGCCAAAGCCTATGGGTAGCGTTAAGGATTTAGAAGTTGTTAAGAAACCAACGAAAGACGTTATGGGTGTTGGGCGTTTTCATTTTTCTGACCGTTACTCAGTTTTTGATTGGGGCGAAATGCCAGACCTTATAGACGGTAAAGGCGCCGCCTTGTGTATGATGGGCGCGTATTGTTTTGAGAAGCTTGAAGAGAAGGGCATTAGAACGCATTATCGTGGGTTAGTGGATAAGAGCGGTAAGGTTGTGCGTTTTGACGAGTTGGAAGAGCCTTCCAGCATTATGGAGATTAATTTAGTGAACGTTTACAAGCCTAGGGCTTATGTTGAAAATGGCAAACTCAAATATGACTACAGCCTTTACACATCGGCTTTGCGTAACTTTTTGATTCCGCTTGAAATAATCTACCGTAACGGCTTGCCAGAAGGCTCATCAGTTTTTAAACGTCTAGAGAAGGGCTTGGTTACGTTTGAAGAGTTGGGGTTAGACCATTATCCAAAGGCGGGCGAGAGGCTTGCGAAGCCTATTTTTGATGTGAGCACGAAGTTGGAGGAGGGCGACCGTTATGTGAGTTGGAGTGAGGCGCTGCGTATTGCGGGTTTGACGGATAGGGAATTGGTTGAAGTTAAGGATTTGTTGTTGCGTGTGGATGAGACGATTACAGAAATAGCCGCTCCTGCGGGTTTGGTGAATGAGGACGGGAAGATTGAGTTGGCTTTTGACCCGCAGCGGAGGCTTATGGTTGTTGATGTTGTCGGCACATTGGACGAGTGTAGATTCACATATAACGGGTTGCATGTGAGCAAGGAGATAGCGAGAATATATTATAGAGGGACGGAATGGGCGAGGGAAGTTGAAGAAGCAAAGAAAAGGGCTGTTGCTGAAGGCGTAAAAGACTGGAAACGATTAGTTAAGAGTAAACCGCCAAGGCTGGATTCAACATTGAAAAATATAATAAAGCAAATGTATATGGCGGCAGCAAACGAAGTTACAAAAAAGAAAATTTTTGATGTTCCAAAACTCGCTGAAATAGTCAAAGAGTATGAAAAACGTCAACCACCAAAGGGTGATTAAGAGGACATAATTAACGTGACCACGGAATACGAGTTTCCTAAAAAGACTCCTAAGTTTGTTAGAGACTTTCTGGAAGAGGCGTTTACTAGTGTTCATTCTGTCCTTCGAGACAACTTGGTCGGCATTTACTTGTATGGTTCCCTTGCCATGGGATGTTTTAATCCAAAATCAAGCGACATAGACATAATTCTCGTTGTGAAGAAAGGGTTGTCAAAGGAGCAGAGGAACAAGGTAGTTGAGTATTTGAAAGGAATAAGCTCAAAGGACAGACGTATAGAATTGAGCATAATTCGCGAGAGTGTTGTTCGAAATCCACGGTACCCGATAATGGTGGATTTGCACTTTGAATATTGGGGAGAAGTCTTCGAAAATGAAAGGGACAACGAAATCCTATCCAACTTATACACTACGAGAAAGAGAGGATTTTGCGTCTGGGGCAAACCAATAGACAATGTCTTCTCAAAAATCCCCGCTGAATATCACCTCAGGTCGGTGATAGAGGATTTGGAGCACACGAGAAAATACTTGCATGAGAATCCCGAAAATGTTGGATACGACCCGGCAGTCTATTGGATACTTGGTTCATGCAGAATTCTAGCTTTCATAAGAGAAGAGAAAGTGCTTTCCAAACTGGAAGGAGGACAATGGGGGTTAGCTAATTTACCTAAAGAATACCATGACTTGATTGAACAAGCACTCGCCCATTACCAAGGAAAAAAGAAAAAGCAGATTCGGAACCATGAAAAATTGGAAGCCTTTGCTGATTACATGACTACAGTTATTCTTAGAGAGTCGGCTCTCGATAAGTGAATCACCCGAATTGTGCTCGTAGTATTGTTTGGCGTTTGGGCTAATTGATTTTCGTAATGAAACTATTCTTCGGTTTCCTTAGCATGAAATAATCTAAAATTCAACCTATTTATAAGGGGGGTCTAGCGTCTTCCGAGCAGATAGCTCTAAAACTATGCAAAAAAATGATGGATATGTTATGGCATTGTTTATGTTACTAGTTCATGCAGCTGCTTCGTCTTCAACGCTCTTCTAATCTCCATCGCTATCCTATCGCCTGTGCTCATCCGCTTCTTATACTTCGCGTTCGCATACTGTGAGCCCAAACCCATGTGAACATTTGTTCCACCACCATGCCTTAACGCTACGTCCTGCGTCACTGGAATATGCATGTATGGGTCTGCTTCGCCATGAATATCATACAAGCCATAATCCGTAGCTTTCTTCGCTTCCGCGCCAACAGTCACATCCAACTTCACACTCGGCTTAAGCTCATACTTGCTAACACGGTCCCAAGTAATCAATGTCTGCAGACACCAAGCACCAATAATCCCCGGGTATGCATGTTCCCTACAAGCAAGCAAAAAGCGGTCAGCGTATCTGTGCAAATCCTTCAGCAAAGATTCCCTAAGACTAAGAATCGCATGCGCAGTAACCTCAAACGAAGGAACACGCTTAATCTTCTCCTGAACATCACTAGGCAAACGCTTTAAACCATCAAGAATCGTTTCACGCCGCTCATCAATAGACAAAAACTGATTAGCCAAGCAAATCCGCGCTTCCTCAACACTCACATTGTAAAGCTTAGAGAACCACTCTTCAGTGTCGCCCCACTCACCCTTAGCATCCAAAGGCGAAAAGAAAAAGTTAAAATTCGCATGCGGACCAAGCACAATCTGCTCCACACGACCATTCTCTAAGGCTTCCCTATTCAAGTTTCCAGCAGCAACCTCCCTAGCAACTTTCTCTTCCAAATCACGCGAATCCGCAGCAAAAATAAACTCACGCTCAAAAGCCCTATGCGCATGTTCAGCCTTCAAAATCATTGGCTCATCAATAGGCTCCTTAAAACGTATTCCGCCTTCGTAAACCTCGTATTTGTAAGATTTCGGATAAGGAATTCCCGCTTGCTCCGCAAACCAATAGTAATCCTTCTCAATTTCGCCTCTGTTCTCAATCTTCAACAATTGCCTAGAACCAAGAATCGGCACTGCATAATCATTCTCAATAACGCTACAGTATTCGTCGCCGCCAACGTAAACCGCAAAAGCCCTATTAGTAATCTGCAAACACTCCAAATCCACAAGCACATCAGTATACTTCACAATGTCCGAATACTTATCCAAAACCACAATAGCACTTCGCCAATCGCCAGTTTTCCTAATATCCTTAGGGTCATTAACAACACGAATGTCACGCTTCACGAGAACCGGCAAATCCTCAACCGGCTCATCAGGCTTGCCAACCATAGGATTCTGCAGATAAATCCTTGCTCTGCCAGGAGTCGTGTAAATAATGCTCCTTATGCCATAGTTGCGTTGTCCTTGCCAAGCATCCAAAGCCGAATGCGAACCCAGATTTAATCCAATAGGCTCCTGATACCGTTTGACTATTTCCTGCATCTCTTCTCTACTAATCGCCATAGTTATTACACCATTTTTTGGTTAGGAATCTAAAAATTCAATGCTTTAAACCTTTTTTACACTAAACCATCAAAACAGTGGAAAACTAACTCACACATAGAGTTTTCCTCCAGAACACTCTTCTATCCTTTTTTTACATACCCAATTATAAAGGACAAAAAGAAATTTTCTAATTGAAAGGGGAGAAAGGAGATGGCAGAAGCTTGCGGTTGGATATTCGTAGACCATATTCCACTGCTTTATGATAAAAGAAGAGTAGCAAGACAGTACCAAGTGGAAATGTGGCTTGACCTTACACAGTTAGTCAAAGAGTTAGGCATTGAAAAACTAAACGAAAACAACCATAACTCACGTTCAAAAACGGACTATGTTGTGTAGAAGACCACACGCACTCAAAATTCTTTCAAAATTCTCGCGTGTCCTATTACGCTTGTAACATCTTAAAACGTCAACAACAGCCTCCTTATCCTTCACGTCAAGCTTCTTAACTACTAAACCAGCAACTTCACCACTAACAAAAAGAAACTGACAAACCGCAGTCACATTCGACGGTCTACGATTCACGCTGGCAGTTTCAAAATCAACAATAAACGGTTTGCCACTCTCCTCAACAATCACATGTTTCGGCGCATGGCTTAACTCTCCATGATCCAAACCAGCCACATCCAAACGCCAACACTGCTCCAAAACATCACGCAAAACACATTTCACACTTGTTTTGCTCTTGCATTTTTTCAGCCATTCAGGAAGCAATTTGCCATCAACAAACTGCATAACAAGAAAATTGGCGCTAACACCCAAAAGCTTCGGTCCGACATCCACAGAATTCGCTTTCTCAAGCATTTCCGCTTCGCGTAGCATTCCCTCACGGTCAGCATCCACTCTCCGAATCTTCAAAGCCACTTTCTCCCCATTCACATAAGCCACTGTAACAATACCCACGCAACCCTTACCCAGAACAGACACGCCGAACACTTCTTTATCCCCACAAAACTCCACAGCAATCACGCCTAATCTACGCAACTCCACCAAACGCTTCCTAACCTCCGCCTTGCATGCTCGCGGATAACACAATATGGACGCGTAAGGCTCTTTGCCAAGTTTTTCAATAGTCACTCTCAACCTTAACCCTCAAACAGCCCCACTCTACATCTACCGAAATAAACATAAAAGCATCGCAAAGTTAATAGAAAAAAGGAGCAAAAAATGCCAAGATTCAAGCAAACCGCCGAAATACTCAAATTAATGAATAAAAAAGAAAGCATACGCAACATCGGCATAATCGCCCACATAGACCACGGAAAAACAACCCTAACAGACTCGCTACTGGCAGGAGCTGGACTATTACCGCCAAGCGTAGCAGGCGAAGCCAAAGTTCTCGATTACTTGGAAGAAGAACAAAAACGCGGAATCACAATAAAAACCGCCAACATATCACTCCTACACGAAACAAAAGAAAACGCATACATCATCAACCTAATCGACACACCCGGACACGTGGACTTCACAGGCAAAGTAACACGAGCCCTACGCGCAATAGACAGCGCAATCGTCGTCGTGGACGCAGTGGAAGAAATTATGGCTCAAACAGAAACAGTCACACGCCAAGCACTCGAAGAAAGAGTCAAACCAGTTCTTTTTATAAACAAAGTCGACAGACTAATCAAAGAATTAAAACTTACTCCAGAAAAAATCCAAGAAAAATTCGCCCGCATAATCAGCAACTTCAACAACCTAATAGAAATTTACGCAGAACCAGAATTCAAGAAAAAGTGGAAAGTTGACCCAGCAAAAGAAACAGTTGCTTTTGGTTCTGCTCTCCATAAATGGGGATTCACCCTAAACGTAGCCAAACAAAAAGGAGTAAAATTCACAGACATAGTAAACGCATACGCTAACGATGACTATCAAACACTTTCACGGTTACTTCCACTTCACCACACACTGCTCCACATGATAGTCGAAAAAACGCCAAACCCAACAGACGCCCAAAAATACAGACTGCCAAAAATCTGGAAAGGCGAAATAGACTCGGAAATAGGACAAGCAATGCTGAAATGCGACGACAAAGGACCCACAGTAATGTGTATAATAAACGCTCAAATAGACCCAAAAACCGGGCTTGTCGCAACTGGGAGAATCTTCTCAGGCTCGGTTAAAGAAGGAGACCACGTTTACCTTGTCGGCGCAAAAAAAGACTACCACATTCAGCAAGTGTTCATGTATATGGGTGCCTTCAAAGAAACTGTTGACCAAATCACTGTAGGCAATATAGCTGCTTTATCAAATCTTGAACGGGCAAGAGCCGGCGAAACGCTCGTCGATATCGCATACAAGGATGTCATGGTTCCTTTTGAACGCGTAAAATACATTTCAGAACCCGTCATAAGCATAGCCATAGAACCAAAAAACCCTAAAGAACTGCCACGCTTGGTGGAAGCAATTAACCGCCTTGTCATAGAAGACCCAAACCTCGCTACCACCATAGACAAGGAAACAGGACAGTGCCTCCTCAGCGGAATGGGAGAACTCCATTTAGAAATCGCATTGAAGTTCTTAGAACAATACAGCGAGAAAATGAAGCTAACAACTTCAAGCCCAATAGTAACCTATAGAGAAAGCATTTTGAAACCAAGCAAAACCGTTATGGCAAAAACTTCTAACATGCGCAATAAACTATTCGTGCGAGTAGCGCCTCTCGAAACCGAACTTGCGAAATTGATGGAAAAGGACGAGCTCAC
The DNA here is from genome assembly GCA_019685655.1 of Candidatus Bathyarchaeota archaeon A05DMB-5. Classification (NCBI taxonomy): domain Archaea; kingdom Thermoproteati; phylum Candidatus Bathyarchaeota; species Candidatus Bathyarchaeota archaeon A05DMB-5. Next base: position 117,130 of record JABFQP010000004.1, read on the forward strand.
AGAAGGAATGGAACAGAAGCGAATAGACGATGTTGCCCGAAGGGCATTAACGCAGGTTACTGAAGAAAACGCTAAAATTTTGGCCTTAAACAAACACGGAAACATACTCATAGATTTAACCGAAAACATTCAGAGCACGCCAGAAATAAAAGAAAACGTCATCATGGGATTTCATTGGGCATGCGACACTGGACCATTATGCGCAGAACCGCTAAGAAATGTAAAAGTCACCCTTGTAAAAGCCCAAATTCACGAGAACCCAACACAACGTGAACCTACACAGATAATGCGAGCAACGAGCAGAGCAATTTTAGGCGCAGTTCTAACAGCCAAACCAGTGCTTCTCGAACCAATCTATAAGATTGAAGTGTCTGTTCCAGTCGAATGGTTCGGCACTTGCACAAGCATCATAACACGAAAACGAGGAAAAATATTAGCTTCCGAAAACAAAGGTATTTTGGCGATTATTACAGGTTACATTCCAGTAGCCGAAACTTTCGGCTTATCGGCAGAAATGCGCGCAGCAACTTCTGGACGCGCCTTCTGGCAGTGCACTTTCTCTCATTGGGAACAAGTCCCAGAGGACATGGCAACGCAAACAATAAGGCAAATTCGGGAAAGAAGAGGATTACCGCTTGAAATTCCTAAACCAGAAAAATTCGTAGAGAAGGAATAAGTGAGAATCAAATGAAAATACTGCTAAGTCACTCATGCCCATTCAACCTTGACGTCACACTTTGTTGTGGTCAAGTTTTCAGATGGGATAAGATAGGCGAGTGGTGGTTTGGCGTTATCGGAGAAAAAATCTTTAAAATACGTCAGATTAATGAGGAACTGGAATTTGAGAATGCTAGTGAAGATTTTGTAAGAGAATATTTTGGGCTAAATGACAATTTGCCAAAAATCCTTTCACAAATAAGCAAAGATAAATATGTCGAGACTGCAGCAGAGAAGTTTAAAGGTTTACGAATTCTCCGTCAAGACCCGTGGGAATGTTTGATTTCATACATTTGCGCAACATACAAGAACATCCCAGCCATAAAGAAAATGCTTCTTAACCTTTCAAGAAAATTCGGAAAAAAAGTAGTTTTTGAGGGACTTAATTTTTACACTTTTCCAACTCCAGCGACTCTTGTAAAGGCAAACAAGCAAGAATTGCATAAATGTGGTTTAGGTTATAGAGCAGAGTATGTTTTGGAAACTGCAAAAATGGTACATGAGGGCAATTTCTGTCTTGAGGATTTAACGAAGACAAGTTACATGAAGGCACGTAGCGAATTGCTTAAGCTTCCAGGAGTCGGTTTGAAAGTTGCAGATTGCGTTTCGCTTTTTTCTCTCGAAAAATTGGAAGCTTTTCCAGTCGACGTGTGGATAAAACGCATAATCTTAAAGTATTACGCGGACCATTTTGGAAGTGAATTTATCAAGAGACTCTCATCTCAAAAATCGTTTGGAAAAGCGGAATATGAGAAATTGAGCTTGTTTGGACGAAGGTATTTTGGCGAATATGCTGGTTATGCTCAGGAATACTTGTATCATTACGAAAGGTCGCAGCGCTAGATGAAGTTGTTCTTTTTCAGTGTTTCGGCTGCTTGATTTCCGCTTGTTGTTGTAAGCGATATTGCCTCAGAAACAAGCTTCACCGAGTTAGCATAATTGTGCTGTTTCGTTTGTTCAATAGCATCTTCAAGCTTTACACTCACGTCTCGAAAACCTTGAACACCCGAAGCGTTTGCGGCAATGTTAACTTCTTGAATGAGAGCGTTAAAATAAGCAACCAAAAGCTTCTCCGCACCAGCAATCTCTTCATCTTTAAAACTTTCTAAAATACTCAAAAGACTAGAAGTAATGATTAGGTTTGATTTGATTTTTTCTGCGTAATGAAAAATAATTATGGCATTTTTAATTTCTGACAAAGCTTTTCTCTCAAAATGTGATATGCCTATCATCAAGGATAAGCTTTACGTGCTAAATCTACTCTTTGGACGCACGCGCCTTCCATTTCTCCAATCTTCTACTAACTTCCTCCTCAAGCTTTTCCTTGGAAATGAACCGCCCACGCACAATGACTTCTTCATCAATAGCAATACTCGGAGTACTCATAATAGCATAAGCCAACCCTTCCTTTGCACCTTCTTCAGTCGCCATATTAACCTCTTTAAAAGCTATCCCAAACTTCTGCGCCACTTCAAAAGCAAACGTTTTAGCTAACGGGCAAGTTGGACAAGTAGGCAACGTGAAAACCTTCAATTCCATAAGGTTTCTCTCCAAAATCTAATCTTAACAGCAAACAACCCTTTTAAATCTTTCACGAACGCCTATAAGCAGAAAACGTTTAAATTAACTCTGAAATAGCATATAAAATGCGAACGAACAGCACGGGCCCGTAGCTCAGCTAGGTTAGAGCGACAGGCTCATAAACGCATGCGCTGAGAGACCTGTTGGTCAGGCGTTCAAATCGCCTCGGGCCCATTATGCAAATTATGTGGTCAGTTTTGTGGCGAGATTGGCTACACGCTTTCCCAACTCTTTACAAGACTCCAGCCCTTTTTCATGTGGAGAGCCAACAACAGCAGCTCCATAGTGTTTATCGTTTGCACGACCCTGAACAATCATGCCGTGCACAAGCATAGCTTGCAATATGGATAGTATGGTGGTTTCTGCGCCTGTTGCTGTTCCACCTGAGCTTGTGAAGGCTGCGCCTACTTTTCCCTCAAGTTTTCCATGAACTTTAACAGACTCATCAAACAGAGCCTTGAGCTTGGCAGACATTAACCCATAATACGTTGGCGACCCCATAACTATTCCATCAGCACCAAGCAAATCTTCAACTGTTGTTTGGTCAACTTTCTTCACGTCCACAGTCACACCTTTAATTTCTTTTGCGCCTTCAGCAACAGCAAACGCCATCTTCTCTGTGTTGCCACTCTTAGAATCGTAAACAACCAAAATCTTCGCCATTTCAAACACACTCTTAACCATCAATTGGCATAACCATTTACTTTAAACCTTTCCGGTGCATCTGCATGTCTTAAAATGGGTACTAGAAGATTGTTCCACAAGCTATAAGTGTCTAAAAATGTATTAAATTGGTCGTGAGGAGAACGGTAGGCAACTTATAAGGGGAGAAAGGAGAGGGGATAAAATTATTTTTCTACCATTCTCCTCACACAATCTTCAATATGCATGCATAGGTTGCTTTTAAATTTTTCTTTGCATCTCGAATTTAACCTAGAAAAATAGCCTTTTTCCCGTTTTTAAGCCCAGCGTTTGCTTGATTTTCTTCGGAGAAAAATTAGGATTTGCCAAATTCCTTTATGATTTGGTCTACGGTCATTATTTTTGCGTTGTAAACGTATTCTAGATATTTCAGTCCTTGTTCGTGGTCTTCCTGCGTGAAGGCTTCTACTCCGTCTTTGGCTATTATTATTTTGTATCCTCTGAAGAAAGCGTCCGCAGCCGTGTGTCTAACGCATATGTTTGTGTGTAATCCACCTAAAATGACTGTTTTAGCACCTTCTCCGTTGTATAGACTTCTCAGTAACGGTTCTAAGCCAGTTTCGTAGAAGCCGCTGTAAGTGCGCTTCTCAACAACGTAATCTTTCGCTGTAGGCTTAAGTTCAAGGATTACTTCTGCTCCTTTTGTGCCTTTTATGGCGTGTTTCCCCCATTTTTCAACAACTTCAACATCTTGTGGATAGTGCGCATCGTTGCTGTAGATGACGGGAACGCCGTGTTTGCGTGCAGCCTCAATCAGTTTTTTTAGGTTTGGAATTATGGGTTTGGCTCTTTCGCATTTTAAATCTCCAGTTACAAAATCGTTAAGCATGTCAATTATTATGACTGCCATGTTTTTCATGGTTGATGTCTCCTCAAGTAGTAATTAATGACATATGGCATATTTAAATTGTTTACTTTGCAACCTCTAAGCTGTACAAGCCATCAGTGAATTTTTCACCTTTACGCTTCTGCACCAAAACAGTGTCCTCGATGCGGAAACCGCCAAAACCAGCAAGGTAAATGCCAGGTTCATTCGTAACAACATTGCCAACCACAAGTTTATCCTTGCTTTCTGGACTCAATACTGGCGGTTCATGAACTTCCAAGCCTACACCATGACCTAAACCGTGAACGAAATATTCTCCGTAGCCGGCATCTGTTATCACTTTTCTGGCTGCTGCGTCGACTTCTTTTGCTTTTGCTTTGGGTTTTATGGCTTGATAGGCTTTCTCTTGAGCCAGCCTCACAATTTCGTAGATTTTCCTTTGCTTTTCTGACGGTTTTCCCGCCGCAAAGGTTCTCGTCATATCTGAGCGATAGAAGCGATATATGGCACCTATGTCAACAACAACCAAGTCGCCTTTTCTGATTTCTCTATCAGTGCAGCCACCATGAGGAAAAGCAGAGCGAACGCCCGAAGCCACAATGGTGTCGAAGGCTGTGCCCCAGCAACCACACTTTCGCATTGCATACTCGATTTCTGCGGCTACCTCATACTCCTTCACTCCGGGTCTTATCGTTTCATGCGCAACTTTCATTCCTTGAGTCGTGAGTTCTCCGGCTTTTCGCATCAGCTCAAGCTCTTTTTCGTCTTTCACTTTGCGAAGTTCCCAAACTAGCTTGCCTTGAATTTTCAGTTTTGCTTTGCCTCTCATAGCTTTTGCAAAAAGGCGATAACTATCATAACTAAGTGTGTCTACTGCGAGTTTTTTGATTTTGCACTCCTTCATTTGTATGCCTAGTTTTTCGGGCAATTTTTCGCCGCGTTTTACAAGTTCGACTTTGAAGTCTTTTCCCTCAGCTTTTGCTTGCTCGTAGTTAACGCCGTAAACGTAAATTGTATTTTCGCCCTTTTTCGGAATTAATAAGCAAGCGGCACCTGGAAAGCCTGTGAGATATACGAGGTTGGTTTCGTTTGTGACTAAAAATCCGTCGAAACCTTTCTTTTCAAAGGCTATTTGCTTTAAAGTGTTTATTCTTTTCAAGATTTTTCACCCGTGAAAGAAACTCTTATTGTTGCTTTTAACCTAAAACGTTTTTGTTTCAGCCGCCACTCACGATTGGCAATAGAATAACGTGGTCTCCATGTTTGAGTTTGGTTTTTACGCCGTCTAACTGGTTCAGCAGATAACCGTTCACGGTGATGATGTAATTTGCCTTCACGTCAGCGCCTTTGGGTTCGTAGACAGCCTTTCGGAAGGGTTCTCCATACTTCTCAGAAAGCAGTTCTAACAAGTCGGCGATTGAGGCGTCTTTTTGAATTTCAACCTCTTCTTCTCGCATACTGCGAATTATGTTTTTTATGTGACCGAGATATTCGACTTTTATTTTCAACGATGAACTTCCTTAGGAGTCTATAATATTTATGATTTAGAGTTGTTATATATTCATTTCAGTCAAGCCTAAAGTTTTATTTACTTTTGAGTGATGGCAAGTTATTTGAGAGTATAGCATATTGAGCTTTGAATATCCCAAACATGTTCGTTTTGTTTGTGAACGCTGCTCTATTTGCTGTGGTGACACCAAAGTAAGAGTTAGGCAAATTCTTCTTTTGAAAATTGAAGCTGAACGCATATCGCGGAACACTTCGAAGAACATTGAGGTTTTTGCTGAAAAAATTAAGGGTTCAGAACCTTATGCATATCGTATGAAAAAGAACACAGAAGGGAAATGTGTATTCTTAAAGGATAATCTATGTATGATTTATGAAGCGAGACCGCTAATTTGCAGGTTCTATCCTTTCCAACTTGAAAATAAGGGAGACAACAAATTCGCATTCACATACACAAGCGAATGCCCAGGCATTGGAAAAGGACCGAGACTAAAGAGAAACTTTTTTGAAAAGCTGTTCAAAGAATCTGCAAAAATCATGACAGAAGATGCCGAAAACGTTTAAATGAACAGTTGATTTATCTAAGTCCATGAAATCAAAATTAAAAATTTTGGCGATTATTGGCTCTCATAGGAAAAACGGAAATTCCTATGCGCTTGCAAAAGCCGTTCTCGAACCAACGGGGGCCGATTATGAAATAATCCAGTTGGCTAATAAGAAAATAGAGTTCTGCAATCTATGCGAAAAATGCGTAAGCAACAATTGTATTTTGGAAGACGATGTAAACAGTATCATAAAGAAAATTAAAAGTGCAGATGGAATAGTTTTTGTTATTCCGAAATATCTTTTCGTGGCTTCTAAGTTCTTATGCTTCTTAGAAAGATTAGACACTATTCAGCACATGCGGACTCATGAAGGATATCAACACACAGCTAAAAATCCGGATTATCGGCTTTTTTCTGAGGAAAAACCCTTCTGCATTTTTATTACGTCGGGCACGGGAAAGGTTGAAAAAGGAACGCTGAAGATTGTCGCAGATTACATTGAGTATTTGGGATTGAAATTAGTGCGTAGTGATAAGCCACCTTGCCTTGGAGCCGCCGTCAAAGCCGGTGACGCCAAGGGTGAGGTTCTCAGAAACAAGAAAGGCGTTAAAGAATGCAAGAATATGGTTGAGAAACTCATCTGTTCGATTAGAGATAGTGAATAAAAGGGAAGTTGTGGATAGAACTGTAAATCCAAAGGTTTATCCCGTAAGCACTGCGAAGCATTATAATATATATATAGGGTCAGTGATGCTAATTTTTGGCTTATAAAAATAGTTGAATAGAATAACTGGATGTTTGTTTTAGTCGTAGGACAAGAGTAATTCTGCTAATAATTCTTTTATGTTTCAGTCAACAGTCTAGTTTCAAGGTGTACTGAAAATGTTTGATAGGCACAAGTTGGAGGAAATCCGCAAGCTAAAGGAGAAGTGGGAGAAGGAAACAGTTGCTAAGAGTTTTGAGAAACTCCCTGAAAAAGGAGAATTCACAACCACCTCCGACATTCCAGTTAATCGAGTTTACACCCCTGTTGACATTGCAGAACATGATTATCTGCGAGATTTAGGGTTTCCAGGCGAGTATCCATTTACTCGCGGTGTTTATCCAACCATGTATCGCGCTAGATTGTGGACCATGCGCCAATATGCAGGTTTTGGCACGGCAGAACAAACGAACAAACGTTTCAAATATTTGCTGGAACAAGGACAAAAGGGCTTGAGTGTCGCTTTTGATTTTCCAACGCAAGTTGGCTATGATTGTGACCATCCTATGGCGCGTGGTGAAGTAGGTAAGGCTGGCGTGAGTGTTAGCACTTTGCGGGATATGGAAACTGTCTTTGATGGAATTCCTTTGGATAAAATTACGACTTCTATGACGATAAATGCGCCTACAAACGTTTTGCTTGCAATGTATATTGCTGTTGCGCAGAAGCAGGGCGTTGAACAATCCAAACTTGGCGGAACTGTCCAAAACGACGTTTTAAAGGAATACGTTGCTAGAGGCATGTACATTTTTCCGCCGAAGCCTTCAATGCGCATGGTTACGGATATTTTTGAATACTGCTCTCAGCACATGCCACAATGGAACACGATAAGCATAAGCGGCTACCACATTCGCGAAGCAGGCGCTACTGCGGTTCAAGAAATTGCCTTTACGTTTGCAAATGCAATCGCCTATGTACAAGCGGCAATTAATCGTGGTTTAGACCTTGACAAGTTCGCTGGCAGATTATCCTTCTTCTTTGCTGCGCACAACAACTTTTTTGAGGAAATAGCCAAGTTCCGTGCAGCACGTAAACTTTGGGCAAAAATTATGCGTGAACGTTTTGGTGCAAAAAATCCGTCTTCGTGGATGTTGCGTTTTCACACGCAAACTTCAGGCGTTTTGCTTACTGCTCAGCAACCATACAACAACATTGTTAGAACGACGCTTCACGCTTTAGCTTCTGTTTTGGGTGGAACACAGTCATTACACACGAATTCGTTTGATGAAGCTTACGCGTTGCCCAGTGATCAAGCTGTGCTGGTTGCGCTTAGGACGCAGCAGATTATTGCGTATGAAAGTGGTGTAGTGGATACTGTTGACCCTTTGGCTGGTTCGTATTACATTGAGTATTTGACGAATGAAATTGAGGAGAAAGCCCAAAAGTATATTGAACAAATTGACGGTATGGGTGGAGCTGTAGCTGCTATTGAAAAGGGCTTCATGCAACGCGAGATCACGGAAAGTGCTTATCTCTATCAGAAGGAGGTTGAGAGCAAGAAACGAATAGTTGTGGGTGTGAATGAGTTCATAACGGAAGAAGAGATTCCGATAAAAATTATGCAGATAGACCCGAAAATTGAAAAAACCTTGATTGGTAGGCTGCAACGGATAAAAAGAGAAAGGAATAACGCTAAAGTGAGTGAAGTTTTAAGCAAATTGCGCAAAGCCGCAGAAAACGAAAAAGTGAATCTCATGCCTTTCGTTCTTGGCGCAGTAAAAGAATATGCAACGTTAGGTGAGATTTGCGGGGTTCTACGTGAAATTTTTGGCGAATACAAACCTTCAACAATTTTCTAGCCGATAACGAAAAGGATTTCGCCTTCACTTACTGAAGACCCCTCAGAAACGTTAGCTTCTTGGATTACTCCATTTTTTGGCGCGGTTATCTCGTTTTCCATTTTCATGGCTTCGATGATGCAGAGCACTTGACCAGTCTTTACTTGGTCGCCTTTCTTAACTTTGACTGCGATTACTTTGCCTGTCATTGGCGCAGCTACGGCGCCTTCGATGGTTTGTCTTTGTGTTGTTGTTCGTTTTGTGGGTTGAAGTAGAACTGACTGATAGGCAGTCAGCATTGGTTTAGTTGTTGGCGTTTTTATTTCCGCTTTAAATGTTGCTTCTTCAACTTTCACTTGGAAAGGTTTTTCTCGGTCGATTTTTGGCAGTTCTATTTTGTATGTTTTGTCGTTTATTTTTATGCAGAACTGCTTTTCCAACGCGGATGTATCGGTTTGCAATTCCACATTTAATGGTTTTTCATCAATTTTTACCATAAAGGATTTTTCGCTTGTTTTTGTGACTTCGATTTTTCTGGGTTTGCCGTCTATGCAAATTTCGTATGTTGGCATCGTTATGCACCATATTCTATTAGGTTTTGTCTGCCAGTCAAAACCCAATTTGATGTGACAGCCTTAGCTCTGACTGGAATCAAGGCTTTTGTCCCACGTGAGCTTGCTAGGCATGTTGCGACTGCAACAGAAACAGCTGCAATTTTTTCCAGTTCCTCAAGTTTTTCGGGGGGAATTCCAGTTTTGGCTTCTTCGCGTTTGGCTTTTCTTTTCTTGAAGAATTCTAGGGCTTGCTGTGGAAAAAGGGCGTATGTTATTTTGTCTTCTTCGCTTTCAATGTAGGGTTTCACGTCTTCTGGGATTTTGTTTAAGGCGGGTTCGAGAAGGTCTGCTGGGCGAGTTGTTATGGGTTCTTCGTCGCCTATTATTTTCTTTTTCACTTTTGGGTCGATTGGGGCTGGCGGTTTTCCATACAAGCCTTTCACGTAGTCTTTAATTTCTTTTGGCACTATGCTGTAGCGTTTGCCAGAAATTACGTTGAGAACTGCTTGGATGCCGACAAGCTGGCTTGTAGGCGTGACGAGCGGTGGATAACCAAGTTCTTTTCTTACTTTTGGGACTTCTTCGAGAACTTCTTTGAGGCGGTGTTCGGCTTTCTGTTCTTTTAATTGTTCGAGGAGGTTGCTGAACATTCCGCCGGGGATCTGGTGAACTATTATTGATGCGTCTACGCGTTCGGATTTTGGGTCTATTAGTTTTAGTGGGTCGTAGTATTTTTCGCGGAGTTCTCTGAAGTATTCTGCGATTTCGCTTAAGAGTTCGAGGTTTAGTTCTGTGTCGTAGGGTGTTCCTTTCAGTGCAGCTACAACTGATTCGGCTGGAGGTTGTGATGTGCCCCATGCTAACGGTGAAAAGGCAGTGTCAAGAATGTCTACGTCTGCTTCGCAAGCACGCAGATAGGTCATCATTACCATACCGCTTGTGCTGTGTGAATGCAAGTGTACTGGTAAGCCTACTTCTTTTTTTAGGGCGGTTATGAGTTCGTAGGCTGGTTGTGGCGCGAGCATGCCTGCCATGTCTTTTATGCAGATGCTGTCGCAGTTTAGTTGTGCTAGTTTTTTGGCGAAGTCTACGTAGTATTTTATTGTGTGGACTGGGCTGATGGTGTAGCAGATTGTGCCTTGGGCGTGTTTGCCGCATTTTTTGACGGTTTTGATGGCGACTTCCATGTTGCGAATGTCGTTTAAGGCGTCGAAGACGCGGAATATGTCTATGCCATTTTCTGCGGCTTTCTCTATAAATTTTACGAGTACGTCGTCTGGATAGTTGCGGTAGCCGACAATGTTTTGTCCGCGCAGAAGCATTTGGAAAGGCGTCTTTTTTATGTGGCGTTTTAGTTGGCGGATGCGTTCCCATGGGTCTTCTGCGAGAAAACGTATTGCGACATCGAAGGTTGCGCCTCCCCACATTTCAAGTGAGAAGAAGCCTACTTGGTCGATTTTTTCTGCTATTGGTAGCATTGTTTCTGTGCGCATTCTTGTTGCCATTAGGGATTGGTGTGCGTCGCGGAATGTTGTGTCGGTGAGCTTTACTGGTTTGTGTGGCAAAGGTATTAGCCCCCCTTATATATAGGTTGAATGGGAGAGTAGAAAATGTAAGTGAAGTCTGTTATTAATTAATTTAGGTGTTGAAAGAGTTTTTGCATCAATGGATATTTTGTGAAGTGATTGGAAGGTGAGAATTTAAAAGATGGAAGGATGCTGGAAGATGAGGTTAAGTTTTTCTCCATATAGGACTAGATGTTTTGACAATCCTTTAGTCGAAGTTTCCTTACTCAAGTGTAATAGCATCTCAGTCACTTGTTTGAAGAATTTTTCGTCCCAATTACGAGATTCTTGAATTTCCACTGGAATAGAAAGGAGGTTTAACATGCCGCAAACAGCATAGACTTCGATAACCTTTATTCCTTCCTTTTTAAAGAGTTCTCTTGCTTCTTCGACGTTTACAGCCATGTGTTTTTCTTCGTGATGACAAACGTATTTCGATTTTGACTTAACTAGAGCTAGTGCTTCTCCGGGGTTTTCGCAAAACATGCTGACAGCAGAACCGTATTTATTAACTAGAAAAATGGAGATTTTTCCTCCTTTCTTTGTCACTCGCATGAGTTCTTTTGGGGTTGTTATCATTCCATCCCAGCAGAGTACAAAATCGAAACTCTCGTCAGCAAAACGAAGCTTGTGAACATCGCACTCACAGATTTCTACTTTGTCTAAAACGCCTTCTCTGAGCAGTTTTTGCCTTGCGACATTAAGCATTTTAGGAGAGATGTCACATAATGTAACTGAGTATCCCATCTTAGCTAAAGGAAGCGTTATCCTTCCCGTGCCGCCAGCCGCATCCAAAATTTTTGTGTTTCTGTTTTTGGGAAGATGCCCTTTTAGTAGTTCCCAATCGACGTAGTGTTCAACAGCGCCGTGAAAGGTTTTGTACCACTCATCATATCTCTCCGAATGCTCGTCCCACTTCTTTCTTATGCTTTCAATGTCTCTGGCTTCATCTTTAATCATCTTTCTTCCTCCAAATACTCGTAAAGTCCCCCTAATGCGTTACTATAAAAAGTGCAGTATTTAAGTTACAAAGTTTACAATTTGATATCAAGTGTTTAGGTGGAAAGTGTTATGAGCAAGGAAAATGATTTTAGTTGTTTCTGTCCGCTTGAAGGAATCATGGATGTTATCAGCAGAAAATGGGCGATTCTTGTCATCAACGCAATTGGCACTTATGGAAAGTTAAGATTCAACAGACTCATGGAAGAGTTACATGGCTTTAGTCCGAAGACTCTTTCAGATAGGCTCAAAGAACTCCAAATAGAAGGTTTGGTTGAGAGAAAATTTTTCGCTGAAATACCCCCACGGGTAGAGTATTCACTCACAAACGACGGTGTAGAACTTAGAGAATCAATTATACCTCTTTTAAAATGGGCTATAAAAAGGAACGTCGCAAGTGGCCATGCTGTCAACTGTGAATGCGATGAATGTAAGAGTAGATTCGGGTCGCAAGCTAAGAGTTTATAGTGGTATGTTTCCGTGTTTTCTTGTTGGTCGTGGTTCACGTTTTGTTGCGAGGCTTTCGAGTGCACTGATTAGTTTGGGTCTGGTTTCTGCTGGTTCGATGACTTCGTCTATGTAGCCTTTCTGTGCGGCTATGTAAGGGCTTGCGAATTTCTGGCGGTACTCGCTTACAAGTTCCATCCGCTTCTTTTCAGGGTCTTTAGCTTCAGCAATTTCTTTGCGGAAGATTATGTTTATTGCCCCATGTGGTCCCATAACTGCTATTTCGGCTGTTGGCCACGCGTAGTTTATGTCTGCGCCGCTGTGTTTAGAGCCCATGACGTCGTAGGCTCCACCGTAAGATTTGCGCAGTATAGTCGTGATTTTTGGAACCGTGGCTTCGCAGTAAGCGTACAATAGTTTAGAGCCGTGTTTGATTATTCCGCCGTGCTCCTGTTCAATGCCTGGTAAGAAGCCTGGCACGTCGACGAAAGTGATTATTGGAATGTTGAAGCAGTCGCAGAAGCGTATGAAGCGTCCGGCTTTCATGCTGCTGTTTATGTCTAAAGCCCCAGCGTAATGCATGGGCTGGTTAGCAACAATGCCTACTGTTTTACCATTCAAACGCGCAAAGCCGATTACAATGTTTTGCGCCCACAGAGGTTGGACTTCGAAGAATTCGCCGTTGTCCACTACGCGGGTTATTACTTCTTTTGCGTCGTAGGGTTTGTCTGGGTCGTCTGGAAGAATGCGCGCTAAGCCTTGGTCCGTGCGGTTTGGTTCGTCTGTCGGTTCAGCAACTGGCGGGTCTTCTAGATAATTGCTTGGCAGATAGCTCAGAAGCTTCTTTATGATTTGGATGCACTGTTCTTCGTTTTGGGCTATAAAATGTGCGACGCCGCTTGTTGTGCTGTGTACCATTGCGCCGCCGAGGTCTTCAAATGTGACTTCTTGTCCGAGCGCGGCTTTGACCACATCTGGACCAGTGATGAACATGTGCGATGTTTTGTCTACCATGATTATGAAGTCTGTTAGGGCTGGCGAATAAACAGCTCCGCCTGCACATGGACCCATAATGGCGCTTATCTGCGGAATAACGCCGGAACTTATCACGTTACGGAAGAATATGTCACCGTAACCAGCGAGACTTGCAACGCCTTCTTGAATTCGCGCTCCACCACTGTCGTTTAAACCTATGACTGGCGCACCCGTTTTCAACGCCAAATCCATGAGTTTGCAGACTTTCTTTGCGAACATCTCACCAAGCGAACCGCCGAAAACAGTGAAGTCCTGGCTGAAAACGTAAACGAGCCTGCCGTCTATTGTGCCGTAGCCCGTTACGACGCCATCGCCTAAAAACTTCTTTTCAGCCATGCCAAACTCCGTGCACTGATGAACCACGAAACGGTCGAGCTCGTTGAAACTTCCCGGGTCAAGCAGTAACTCGATGCGTTCGCGAGCGGTTAACTTGCCTTTGGCGTGTTGCTCTTCAATTCGCTTTTGTCCACCGCCAAGCTTGGCTTGTTCGTTTAATTCACGTAAAAGCTTAATCTTCTCATCAACACTTGGCTCTTTAATGCTTGACATTATGGATTACCTCAAATTGAAACAGTATAATAACTTAACAAATATTTAGAACCTATGGAAGCATAAAACCAATCTGATTCACCAATCTTCGAAAATTGCAGACATATCATCGCACATTTATCGCACTATAAACCCAATAATCATGCCTATACTTGATAATATTAGAGAATAGTTAAGAAGTGACTTCTTTCCAAGAGTCTTATCAATGTCAGCTGAGCATAATGCGATAAGTAACGCTCCAGTAAATCCTAGAGGAAATATAGGATTATTGTTAATCCTAAACCACAAGAAGGAGATGAGAAAAGACATAATCATCCATCCCAATGAATGAGTGTTAATGGGAGTTGAGAGTGACATTCCACAATATGGGCAAAATACCGCGTCAGAAGGAATAAGTTTGCCCCACTTCGTGCAATTTTTCGTAGACACAATACCACTATTTCATGGTTACACTGACAAAAATTAAAAATTTTCGCAAAAATCCATTTAATAACGGTTGAAAGGACGTTTGATAAAGGCACGTTTTTTATAGACTCTAAACGCTTCAATGCTGTCCTAAAAATAGCAACAATTATCTTAGCCTAAAGGAAAAATATCTCCAATAAACACCCGTTTTATGGTTCCCTCTTCAAGTTTGAGAACCAGAGCGCCTTCGCTGTCAACATCCAAAGCCAATCCACATAACCTTTTAGTTTCACTCGCAACAACCACTTGCTTACCAAGAAAACCCGAATAGCTTTTCCATCTTTCCAGAACCGAATTAAATCCCTCTTTCAAAAACTGCTCGTAAACACCGTCCAACCTCTCAAGCAACACCCTAAACAGTTCTTCCAACTTAACTTTTCTGCCAAGCTCGTTCATCAAAGAAGTCGCACTTTCCCAAAACTCGCTAGGAAAAACCTTCCTCACATCAAAATTCACGTTAACGCCAACGCCCAGCACCACAAAATTGACTTTTTCGCCAAGCGTGCTCATCTCCGCTAATACACCACAAATCTTGCGCTCTTCAACCAACACATCATTAGGCCATTTAGTCTCAACCTTTAAGCCGTACAACTCCCGCAGAACTTCAGCCACAGCCAAACCAGCCACAAAAACAAGCCTAACCGCTTCTGCAGCCCTAAGTTTAGGCTTGACCACAACAGAAAACCACAAGCCACCCTCAGGCGAAAACCACACTCTATCCAAGCGCCCACGCCCAGCAGTCTGAGTTTGGGCAATCGCAACCGTTCCTTCCGGAGCGCCAAGCACGGCTAATTCTTTAGCCCACTCGTTAGTCGAGCCAACACTACGACTGAAAAATATTCTTTTTCCAAACCGTTTTGTACGCAAGCCTTCCTGAAGCTTGTCCAAATTTATCTTCGCTGACACAGCATTTCTAACCGTTAGGGCTTTTCAACAAGCTCCAACAAAACGCCACGCGTGCTTTTCGGGTGAACAAACGCTATTTTCTTGCCTTCAGCGCCTTCTCGCGGTTTATCATCAACAAGCACAACGCCTTTCCGCTTGAGCTCCGTCAAAACCGCTTTAATATCATCGACTTCTACAGCAAAATGGTGCACGCCTTCACCGCGACTTTCAAGAAACTTCGCTACGGGGCTGTCGCCGCCAAGAGGCTCCAAAAGCTCAATCTGCGTTTCGCCGCCAGTGGAAAGAAACGCCACCTTAACCTTTCGCTCAGTTAAAACATGAACACCTAACAGCTTGAAACCTAAAACGTCACAGTAAACGCGAACAGCCTCATCCAAATTCTTCACTGCAACACCAACATGGTCCATTCCAGCAAACATTACTCTCAACTCCTCAAAGAACAATTAACCCCATGCAAAACATCGAATAAAAGAGTTTCCAAAACAACAACCAAAAATCAACTAATAGTTGCCAAAACATCTCCCTTATTCACAACAGCCCCCACAGAAACTTTAATTTCTCTTACAACTCCAGCCTTATGCGAAATCACTAGATTTTGCATTTTCATGGCTTCCAAAACGCAGATGCACGCGCCTTTCTCAATTTTTCTTCCTACATCCGCTTTTAAGGAAACAATTCTGCCAGAAATAGGAGCAGTCACAGCGTCCTTTTCAACAATCAAACTCGCCGTGGGCTTTTTAACAACTTTGAGTGTAGGCTCTTGTTGTGCAAGCGGCTCTTTCAAAATTTTAGGTTGAAATTGAACATCGAAAAGTTTTCTGTAAATCACGATTTGCCGAAAACCGCCATAACCCTTATTCACACTGGCTGAAAAAGTTTTACCATTAATCTCCAGTACTGCTGCTTTGCCTTGTCCCGAATTTCTGAACACAACACTAAAAGTTTTGCCGTCCACTTCCACCAAAAAGCTACTGCCATTTCGCTCCAAAACCCTAATCTTGTATGGCTTTTTGTTCACTAAAACTTCTTGAAGAGTCAAAGCGCCTTACTCAACCTCCTTGTTCTTCCAGCAAGCCTCCATAAAGAAGCCGCTTTAGGCTCTCTTTTTGGAATGACCGCGCGAGTCTCGCTTCTTTCCACATAGTCGGCTAAAACTGCAATAATCGCGGCGGCTTCCTCCTCTTCTAAGGCTTGTTTTGGCATAAGCTTCTCGATTTTTTCGTCAACAAAGTTTATGTGAATGTCTCCTTTGAGAAACTGTTCGTCTTCCATGATTTTTTTGTGAAAGGGAACTGTGGTTTTCACACCTACTATTAGAAATTCGTTCAGCGCGTTTTTCATTCGTTGTATTGCTTCCCTGCGGTTTTCTCCCCAAACTGCAAGTTTCGCGATGAGAGGGTCATAAAAAACCGAGATAGGATAGCCAACATAAAGGTGAGTGTCAACCCTTACGCCGGGACCTCCGGGCAACTGAAGTTTGGATACGATGCCGGGAGACGGCATGAAATTGTTGTATGGGTCTTCTGCGTTGATTCTACAGTTAATCGCGTGTCCTCTTAGCGCGATGTCGCTTTGTTTATATTCAAGTTTTTGACTAGCCGCGATTTTGATTTGCGACTTTACAATGTCTAAGCCAGTAGCCATTTCCGTAATCAAGTGTTCAACTTGAAGCCTAGTGTTCATCTCCAAAAAATAATAATGTCCCTCTTGGTCAACGAGAAATTCGACAGTGCCAGCATTAACGTAGCCTACTGCTCTCGCAATTTTTACTGCAGCCGCTCCCATTTCCTTCCTAAGCTTTTCAGTCATCAACATTGACGGAGTTTCTTCGATAAGCTTTTGGTATCTCCTCTGAAGCGAGCACTCGCGTTCGCCGAGATGAATAGTTTTTCCATGCTTGTCGGCTAAAATTTGAAATTCTATGTGCCTCGCCCTTGGAAGAAATTTTTCCACGTAAATTTCGCGTTTTCCAAAAGAGCTCTCCGCTTCCGAAGCCGTAAGTTCCAGCGCTTGCCGCATTTCTCTTTTGTTCGTCACCAGACGCATACCTTTTCCTCCGCCGCCATAAACAGCTTTCACCAGAACCGGAAATCCCACATGCCCCGCAATTTCAACTGCCTCATCCGCGCTTCGGGCGGGTTCTATGCTTCCAGGAATAGCGGATACGCCGGCTTTGACGGCGGTTCTGCGGGCTTCAACTTTGCTTCCCATTTTCTTTAGAACTTCACTGGATGGCCCAATGAATTCTATATCCTTCTCTTCACAAGCTTTGGCGAAAGCTGGGATCTGAGAAAGAAATCCATAACCAGGATGTATTGCCTCACATTTTGATTTTTTAGCCACTTCAATTATTTTGTTGATTTTTAGGTAGCTCAGGCTGGGGTCTGCGGGTCCAACGCAGTAGCTTTCATCTGCGTATTGAACATGCAGAGAGTCCGCGTCTGCCTCAGAATAGACAGCGACGGCTTTTGCTCCTAACTCTCTGCATGCTCTAATTACTCTAACTGCGATTTCTCCGCGGTTAGCAATTAAGATTTTTTTAAACATGTCTTGTCCAGTCCAAACGCCAACTGCCTTCCTTTACAACTCAATTAAGCATAATTGAATTAAATATTTTCACAATCAAACTTTGAAAAGATTACAACATCTTCCCTCATTAACTACAACACTTCATGGGAAGAGGATGAGAATTGTGAGAAAAAACTGATTTGGTTTGTTCAAACAGGCTTCGGCAACTTTTTAAGTTTCAGCTACAATATAACTATAATGGAGTTAAGCATGCTTGACACTCCATTCTTAGTTTCCTCTGCAATTCTTATCGCAATAGGCTGCGTATCCCTAGTTGTTTCATTAATCTTACATAAAAAGTCGCGTGCAATACAGAAAATCCCAAAAAAGCTTACACAAAACATTTTCCACAAACGCTTCAACATCTTTGACCCGTACCCAAGCAAAAGGACAATAATTCACAGCGACATAATCACTATACTGCCATTTCTAATTTTTATCTCAGCTCTAATTCTCACCTTTGTTGTAACAGCAACAATTATCCAAACTGGCTTGCTACTGAGCACAATCATCTGTATTTTTTGTGCGTCCTTAATGGCGTTTGAAGAAGCATTTGAAATTCCCAAAAACGCGGATATCTTTTTAAAAGCCATCAAAGAAGGAATAGGTTTAGGAGAAGGTGATTTAATCGTGTTTTCTATAGTAAAAAAGACTTTGCCAAAGCTAAGAAATTACTATTTTGCGTTGGCAATCGTCTTTTTTGCCTTTTCAGCTGCTTTACCTCATATTATGCCTTCAGCAATATTCACTTTTGCATGGGTTGTTACTCTGCCCTTCGGACTGCATCTTCATGGGGAGTTTTAGTTGTCTTTTATACTACATTATGGCTTGCTATAACCACGCTAGCTATTCAAATTGTGGCTGGGCAAATCGAAAACAGAATTTTCGGCTTTCCACAATCAGAATCAGTATACACTGTGGGCAAACAGTTTGAACTTATGAAACAGTGGATTCGATGGCATCCTCACGAGTTATACCACCGCCCTCCGCCAGAGCCGAACAGAATTCCGGAAAGTGAAAAGAGAAAAGAATAGCCTCCATCTTTTGAAACTCCCTTATTGGTTTCCATCGAACAAGAAAAAAGGAAAACACATTTTCTCATGAAAGAGAACATTTCAAAATTTGCTTGCCTTCGGAAAACTATAAAACCTACATGATAAAGTAGTGGTTATTCTCATAGCACAGGTGAAAAACCGATGGAAAAAAACGTTCACGACATAGTTATAGTCGGAGCTGGCTTAGCAGGTTTAAGAGCAGCGGTTGCCGCGGCAGAAATCAGCAACAAGCTGGATATCGCCGTAATTTCAAAGCATCACCCATTAAGGTCACATTCTGTTTGTGCACAAGGCGGAACAGCCGCGGTCATGCGTGAAAAAGACTCCTTTGACCTGCACGCGTTTGACACTGTGAAAGGCGCTGACTACCTTGCAGACCAAGACGCTGTGGAATTTTTTGTTAGGCAAGCACCAAAAGAAATCGTAATAACTGAGCATTGGGGATGCCCATGGAGCCGCACACCAGACGGAAAAATAAACCAACGACCATTCGGTGGACACTCGTTCCCAAGAGCCTGCTTTGCAGCAGACATGACGGGTTTTCATGAAATGCACGCGATATATGGAAAAGCAATAACCTATGGTAATGTGAAATTTTACGATGAATGGTTCGCAACTTCACTTGTAGTAGAAAACAATACTGCGGTTGGACTAACAGCCATAAACATGACAACCGGCGACATGCACGCATTCTCTGCAAAAGCCATCATTATGGCAACAGGAGGACACGAACGCATTTACGAATTCACAACGTTCTCGCACACAACAACGGGCGATGGAATGGCAATGGCATACCGCGCTGGCGCGCCATTAGAAGATATGGAATTCGTACAATTTCATCCCACAGGTTTGGTTCCCTCAGGCGTTCTAATCACTGAAGGCGCCCGAGGCGAAGGAGGATACTTGATTAATGCTAATGGCGAACGCTTCATGAAGAAATATGCGCCGGAAAAAATGGAGTTAGCTCCGCGTGATGTTGTTTCAAGAGCAGAACAGACAGAAATTCTGGAAGGACGCGGACTTGAAGGACCCTATGGACCTTACATAGCTCTAGACCTTAGACATTTAGGTGAAGAAAAAATCAACGAGCGGTTGCCGCTAATTCGCGATGTCGCAATAAAACTTGGCGGCGTAGACCCAGTTAAGGAACCAATACCAATACGACCAGCAGCACACTATTCTATGGGAGGAATCAAAGCCAACATAAAAACTGAAACGTCCATAGCCGGCTTATACGCTGCAGGCGAATGCTCATGCATAAGCGTGCACGGCGCGAACAGGCTTGGCACAAACTCAACCGCTGAATGCCTCGTGTTCGGAGCAGTTGCAGGCGAAGAAGCCGCAAAGTACGCGTTGAAAAACAGTGTTCACGAGATTCCTAAAGAAAAATTGTTGGCAGAAGAAAAGAGAGTTTTCGACGGAATATTAGGAAGCGAAGGCAGCGAGAGAGTTCCAGCAATCCGTGATGAAATGCGTCGTACAATGAACGAGAAGGTGTGGATATACCGTAGGGGCGACCAACTTCAAACAGCCATGAAAGAAATAAGAGGGCTAAAGGAAAGGTTTAGGCATGTAAAGGTTGAGGATAAAGACAAGCCGTTCAACACTGGATTCTTGTCCGCGCTACAGCTTGATTTTATGTTAGATTTGGCAGAAGTAACAATAGCCAGCGCGCTTCCACGAACAGAATCGCGAGGCGCTCATTCACGGGTTGACTATCCAAAACGTGATGACCAAAACTGGCTCAAGCACACATTAGCTTATTGCACAAAGGATGGACCCAGACTTGAGTACATTCCAGTCACAATAACTAAGTGGTCGCCGGTTGCCAGAACCTATTAGGAGGATGAAGAAATGAGCATTGAAGTTGAGAAAATTGTTGAATTTAGAATAAGCAGATATGACCCGGAAAGCAAAAGGCGTTACGTGTCCACATATAAAGTGCCGATTCGCAAAGGAACAACAGTGCTTGACGCGTTGCTCTACATAAAAGACAACTTGGATGAAACATTATCTTTTAGGCAGTCGTGTAGAATGGGAATCTGCGGAGACTGCGCAGTCAACATCAACGGAAAACCCATGTTGGCATGCTACACGCAAGTGCTACATTTAGACGCTGACTCGTTGACAATTGAGCCGCTTTCAAACCTGCCAGTAATCAAAGATCTTGTTGTTGATATTCAACCCTTCTTCGAGAAATATAAGAAAATAAGAACTGTTTTGATAAAGCCAGAGGAAACATTCAAACAACCCAACGAGTTTGCGCAAACGCCAGAGGAGCTTAAGAAGTTCTGGGATTTAACACTGTGCATTAAATGTTCAATCTGTTATTCAGCATGCCCAGCCGCAATAGACGAAAGATTCCTAGGACCCACCGCATTAACTGCCAATTACAGATTCCTCACAGACTCAAGGGACAACGGCTTAAACGAGCGTTTAAAGCCCATGGCGGACAACATATGGCTTTGCACTCAATGCAACTCATGCACATTGTTCTGTCCAAAACTGGTGAGCTGCGCAAACGCGATACTTGACGACCACTGCTTCTTGATTGAGGCAGGAAACCTTCCACGAACAGTCAAAGACGTTCTTGAAAGCGTCTACAAATATCACAATCCAATGGGAACGCATCAGAGCAAGCGAATGGATTGGGCTGAAGGCTTGAATGTTAAAACGTTTCCAAACGTTTCAAAGGCTGACGTTTTGCTTTTCACGTGTTGCTCAACCACTTTTGACATTAGAAACAGAGAAATCGCCAAAACAATGGCTCAAATGTTAAACAGTTTAGGCGTGGACTATGCAACTTTAGGCGCTGAAGAATGGTGCTGCGGAGACCACATGCTAAGAATGGGCGAGAAAGGACTTTTCGAGGAACTTGCCATGCACAACATTGACATGTTCAAAAAATTCAACGCGGGAAAAATCATCACTTTGTCGCCGCATTGTTACAACACGTTCAAGAATGACAAGCCATACGCTGACGAGAAACTCAACGTGCAACACTACACGCAATACTTGGCAGACGCGATTAAGCAAGGCAAGATAAAACCAACAAAACCCGTGAGAAAAAAAGTCGCATATCACGACCCGTGCTTCTTAGGCAAACGCAACGATGAATACGAGGCGCCACGAGAAATCTTGAAGGCAATTGACGGGTTAGAGCTTATTGAAATGAAGCGAACAAGACAGAGCAGTTTCTGTTGCGGTGGCGGCGCTGGAAGAGTTTGGACTGAAGAGGCACCTTCAGAAAAGAGACCGTGCGTGGACAGAGTTAAAGAGGCTTTGGAACTTGGCGTTGACGTTATCGCAGTTGCATGCCCATTCTGTGTGACGACTTTGGAAGATGCTGTTAAAGTGTTAGATGTAGAGAACAAGATTGTAGTCAAAGACGTCATAGAGCTTTTAAAAGAAGCAATTTAAACTGCTGAAAATCTCCACTTTCTCTTTTTACCATGTTACAAGAAGCATTCACTTGCAATTTTCATCTCAAAATTTATTTTGATAAATCAGCCAAACCATGCAGATACATTAATATATCTATATAACAAAAGTTAATAATTCTCTAAAATATGCTAAACGTGGAGGAAAAATGTTGCACGGCTACGCTGGTAGAATTCTTCATGTAGATTTAACAACTGGGAAAACCCATGTAGAA
Organism: Candidatus Bathyarchaeota archaeon A05DMB-5; assembly: GCA_019685655.1. Lineage (NCBI taxonomy): Archaea > Thermoproteati > Candidatus Bathyarchaeota > Candidatus Bathyarchaeota archaeon A05DMB-5. Next base: position 139,346 of record JABFQP010000004.1, read on the forward strand.
CCTTTAAACGAAGAATACGCCAAAAAATACATTGGTGGAATAGGTCTAGGAATGCGCTTATGGCTGGACCATTCAAAACCGGGAGTAGAGCCATTAAGTCCAGAAAACCCGCTGATTCTAGCGACAGGTCCAATCTCAGGCACCGTCTGGCCAACAGGCGGAAACGGACATGCCTTCGTTTCGAAGTCACCTCAAAGCTATGGCGTCGGCGAAGCCAAATCCCACGGTTCTTTCGGAACAGAACTAAAAAGAGCGGGATATGACGCGGTAATTTTCAAAGGTAAAGCAGAGAAGCCAGTCTATGTTTGGATTGACGACGACTCAGTTCAGCTTTTAGACGCTTCACATTTGATGGGTAAATCGCCGGCTGACACAGAAGACGCGATTAGAGAAGAGTTGGGAGACTATTACATTCGCGTTGCAGCCATCGGCCCAGCTGGAGAAAAACTCGTCAAAATAGCATGCATAATCAATGACAAGACAAGAGCCGCTGGAAGAACAGGAATGGGCGCCGTGATGGGTTCAAAAAACTTGAAGGCCATAGCGGTTCGAGGGACACGCGACATCACAGTGGCTAAGCCTGAAGAATTTTTGGAATACGTGAAAGAGTTCCACGAAAGAATGAAAGGGCCAGCAACGCAGAAATATAGAACTTTAGGCACGCCGGAAAACGTTCTCGTACACAACGCTTTACATTGTATGCCAACAAGAAACTACAACAACGCAACCTTCGAAGGCGCAGAAAGAGTCAGCGGCGAAGTTCTAAACGAAAGGTACGTTGCAAAAGTCATAGGATGCAGCTCATGCGCAATGCGATGCGAACACATATGTGTTGTTGCGGAAGGACCATACAAGGGTACTATGACGCGAATGGAGTATGAGCCTTTGTGGGCTTTGGGACCATACTGCGGCATTGACAGACTTGACGCTATAATAAAAGGAATGGACTTATGCAACTATTTTGGAATGGATTCTATAAGCGCTGGTGTGATTGTTGGCTTTGCAATGGACTGTTACGAAAAGGGCATTTTAACAGAGAAGGACACGGACGGGATAGACGCGAAGTTTGGCAATCACGAAGCACTGGTAAAGCTTCTGGAAAAGATGGGCAAACGCGAAGGCATAGGTGACATACTTGCGGAAGGCGTAAAAGGAGCCGCTGAAAAAATTGGCAACGGCGCCGAAAAGCTGGCACTGCACATTAAAGGAGTTGAAGTCACGGGTTACGACCTTAGATGCCTCAAAACAGCAGCGTTAGGCTTTGCTGTCTCCTTCCGCGGAGCAGACCACAACAGACACGGAGCATACGCTTTTGACGTCAAAGGAAAAGTCAACCGCTTAAAAGCCGAGAAAGGAAGAGGCAAACTAGTCAAGGACATGGAAGACATGTACACGCTCATAGACTCGTTCATCGTCTGCAAGTTCTCGCGTGGCACGTATTACAAGGAACTTGAGGATATGACTAAACTTTACAATTTGGTCACGGGCGCAGAAATGACAACACAAGAGATGAAAATGGCTGGCGAACGCATAAACAATTTGGCAAGAGTTTTCAATGTACGTGAAGGCTTAGGCAGAAAAGACGACAATTTACCATGGAAAGTTATGAATCAGCCCATTACCGATGAAGGACCGTCTAAAGGAGCATACGTGACACAAGAAGAGCTAGACTTGCTTCTGGACGATTACTACGAGGCTCGCGGATGGACAAGAGAAGGAGTGCCAACAGTAGCGAAACTGAAGGAACTTGGCATGGACGACCTAATACACATAGTTGAAGAGAAAATGTAAGGAGTGAATAAACAATGGTGAAGATTCACGAAAGAAAATTCGTCTCAGCAGACCCCGACAAGTGCGTAGGCTGCCAAGTATGCGAGTACATCTGCTCATGGACAAAAGAAAAATCATTCAACCCCTTAAAGTCGCGAATACGCGTTGTGCGGCTTAATCCACTTGTGAACGTTTCAATTACTTGTAGACTTTGCGAAGACCCACCATGCGTTGCAGCATGCCCAAGAGACGCCTTAACACAGTCAGAGGAAACTGGAATAATAATGGTTGACGAGGACAAATGCAACGGATGCGGATGGTGCATAGAAGCATGCGATTACGGCGCAATAATGCTTCATCCAGACAGAAAAGTGGTCTTCTCATGCGACCTCTGCAAGGAAAAAGGTGAACCCCAATGTGTCAAATGGTGCCCAGAAGAAGCATTAGACCTAGTCACAGCGGATGTTCTAGCACAGAAAGCAAGATTCACAGCGACCAAAAAGCTCTTCCAAGAAGCACTAAAAGAAACAACAAAGTAACCTAACCTTTCCTTTTTCTAATTTTACGAGTTTTACGCACATCAGCTTTCCATGAATTCTATAAACTCTTCCAAAGTTCGTTTCTCTAATGTGTAATTTGTTCTTTTCTCATCACCAATCGTGGAATGAGGACGCGGTCCATAATCATGCCCTGGATACACTTCAACATCGTCATCGAGCTTCATTAATTTCGTGAATAGACTGTAGTATATGTCTTCGGAGCTTCCGCCCGGCAAATCTGTTCTGCCACATTCACCAACAAACAAGGTGTCACCCGTGAACAGTTTGCCATCTGCTAAAAGACATATGCTGTCGCGAGTATGCCCCGGCGTGTAAATGACTCTAATTGTTATTTTGCCAACTGTTAATATGTCGCCCTCGTCAACGCTTATGTCCTTGTTGATTTTGGCTAGTTTATGAGCAACAATCTTGCCGCCACAACAAGCCTTTAAATCCTCATTGCTTGCTGTGTGGTCGCTGTGGCTGTGCGTGTTAATTATATATTTTAGGCTGAAATTTTGGTTATTCAAAACTCGTAGTATCGCGTCTGTATTAAAGCTGGAATCTATAACAGCAGCTTCTTTTGTGGTTTCGTCTGCGATTATGTAGGAGAAGTTGTCGCCGCGCTGTTTTATCTGTCGAAAAAACATAAGTGTCCATCTCCATTTCAAACGCGAATAAAACTCGAAGCAGGAAGAGCCTCTATTTTCATTCCTCTTTTTGCCACTTCGCCCAAGTTTTCCACACATCCAATGCTTGCATCTATATTGTGATGTACTGGATGCGCCCACATAAACTCTGGCACAAGATTAAACTGCAAAGGAATTTCCATTGGTAATCCATACTTTTCTTTCAAATCTTTGATTAATGAGTCTCGGCTACACGCTAAGCGCACAGTAACGTAGCTTTTTACAAGCTGAGAAGCACCAAAAGCGCCTATTCCATGCCACAATGCCGCGTTTTCTGGTGAAGCCAAGATGTAAAGAAAGAACTGAGGCGAAGAAGGAGTTTCATTGAAATTGTAGTTAACAAGTTTTTCACCTTCAACCGCGAAATGGTCATCTGCCACGGCGATACTGACGTCTTTGGGGTTGATTGCATTCGGATAAAGCGGAGTTGTTTCATAATCCACTTTAACATTTTTCAGTTTTGTTCCAGCAAAGTAGATTTTTCCTTTAGCTGCACGTTTGGAGCCGTATCCTTTAAGCGAATGCGGAATGGTCAACAGTGTTGTTCGACTCTTCATGCTTCTGCCGATGCAGTTGTAAACGCGCTCAACAGTCTCATAGTCCTTATGCACTTCTCTTATAACATGATGCAACAATCCATCCGCCGCTTCTTTCTTCATAACTGTAAGTGGCAACCGCATGGCTGGAAGCCTAAGGTCAATTCCAAAAGCTTCTGAGCAATGCTCAAGCTGCGTGTATTTTACTGCGTCAGCCATGTCCGTGTAACTGTCACTGCAGGTTTTGAGGCAATGGTCAATCAGTTCTATTTCTTTCTGGCAAATGAGCGAGCCAGCGTATTTTTGTGCGAATTTCTGGTCTATCTCTAACCCGCGAGTAGTAACGTTTGCTGCTGGAAAAGCGCTTTGTCCACTTTTAACTATTGACTCTTTGAGAGGATTCATTGAATATCTATCAGGTTCTATGTCATCTGTGTTTAGCAGAAAAGGAAAAATTAAGCCTTCAGCGGGTTTTTTCAGTCTTTCACAAATTGCAGTAACGTCCTTATCGTCTGGGTTGTGCAGTCCGCAAGTGTGAAAGTGATTTCCGCTGGCTTCAAGCAGTCGCGCAGCGATTAAGCCTTGAACTTCTTCGATGGTTAACTGTGGATTTGAGTATTCAACAGAAGTTCGAAGGAAAAAGTGCCAGCCTTCCACTGTAACATTGTTTCTTCGCTCATTCTGAAAGTAGAATAAGTTTACGTTTCTTTTTTTGCTTCCATTCTCCCGTTCTTTAAAACTAATTAGTTCTTTAACTATGGTTTCGACGCAGCTCCATGAATTCTTAAGGAAGTCGGTAACCAGCAACTTTGCCATATCAAGTGACAAGTAACATCAACCTCGCTCCAGAGACTCTGCCAAGTAGAAGCAGTCTTTAGCATTGAAGGGTTTTAAAAACATTCTTGCCACACGAAACCGCTCTGTGAACCCGGAGTGCATAAGAAAATTGATTATTGCTGACTCTTTTTTGGGCAAGCACAAAGAAACTTCAGAGCCAGCGAGTTTGTTAAGGATGGCTTTCAAAAGGTCAATCGCCACAACCTCTCGCTCTCTTAAACACATTAACGGTCCTATTTCAGCTATTCCATCGTAAACTTTCGCCACGGCATATCCAACTATACACTCACCTTCAACTGACAAATAACATGGATTACTGGAATTACGCAAAATCGCATGGAGCAATTTTTTTCGAGAAGCACCAAACCAGTAAGAATCATAATCGACGATTCTTTGAAAATCTTCTTCTTCCGCCACTCTCAAACCAGACTCAACCGACGCTGTAAAGGCTTTTCCTTCGAGAACAATGAAGTCTGAATCGTATTTGAAACCGAGTTTCTCGTAGAAGGGTATTGTGTCGGCATACGCGTATAAACCAACATTGTTTATATTCCTGCTTGAAAGATATTCAATTACGCTTTTAACAAGTAGCGCACCTGCGCCTTTCCTTCGATATTTTTCTTCCACTATTAGGTTTCCAAGCCAGCCAAGCTTGTCAAAGCCTATCGACGTGACAATTCCTATTCTCTTTGAATCGTCAAACAGTACAAAGCAGCCTTCCGGCTCTAAAACTGTCATAAATTTGAAGTCTTCTTCTACAAAATTCCAGCCTTGCGTGTCTGTAATGCGAACAGCAAATTCGAAATCTTCCGGCGTCATTTTCTTAACGCGTAACATGCAAACCCTTTTTTCCACGTGTCTGTTAAAGGATGCTTCAGATAAAAAGTATTATACTGGAATAAATTTTACTAAATGCACACATAATAAACTGATTAGACATTGAAATGGTGGGCGCCGACAAACTTGCAGTTGAAGGTTAAGATACGCCGCAAAGCCAAAATAACAACGCACCCATTCACCGACTACTTCAAAGGCTTCGAGAAAGTGGAAGCAGTGAGACGAATATTTGGAGAAAAAACCGAAGAAGTGCTACGCAACTTAAGGATAGAATTTGTTGGAAGAAGAGGATACATGGGCGTCAGCGACGAGGATGGACACCTCTTCGTAAGCGCACATTACCTTAACAAGGGCGACTTAATCGACATTTACTTAGACATAATCCACGAGTTAGTGCACGTGAAACAGTTCATGGAGGGAAAAGAGCTTTTCGACAACCACTACAGTTACGTGGACAGACCAACCGAGATTGAGGCTTACGCAGTAGCGGTTGAAGAAGCGCGCAGACTTGGATTAAGCGACGAAAGAATTCTGCAATATTTGAAAACTGAATGGATGAGCGAAGAAGAACTAGAGAAACTTGCCAAAACCCTAAATGTCAAATTCACAAAGAAGACAGAAAAATAAATTCGTTCAAATACAAAGCGAAAGAACAACACAGACAATGTCTTGTGCAGACGCCTCAATTTCCGGAGTTAATCCTTCTCCAAAATCAGTTTTTTTAGGCTCTATTAAGAGAAGAGCAATTTTTGCTTTTGCTGTCTTAGCAAGATATTCGCAGAAAATTCGCAGCGGAAGCATATGTGTCGTGTACGCAGGAAAATTTTTTAACTGTTCTGGATTTATGAGTTGTGATTCGCCGGGTTTTAAGCCTAAAACCGCTGCGTCAATTAATAGAACATGTGAGGGGTTAAAATCTACTATTTGCTGAAGAAAATTCTCCGGAACAGTTTCACACTCAATCAAAAGAACGTTATCTGAAACTTTTCCACGCAACTCTTGAACAATCTTAACTCCAACGTAGTCGTCCATGCGGATTGGGTTTCCAATTCCCGCTACAACGATTTTCTTGGCGTCGGAAAGCCATTTCTTTAACTCTTTTTTGATGTCATAGCTTCTTTTTGACAAGAGAAACCGCCAACACAACCTAAGGAGAACGTAAAAGGAAGAAAAAGGTTTACCGCTGCACCGTTCGGAGCAGCTTCTTTTCGTTATCGTAGATTTCTATTGTCATCGGCATTTGTCCTACAGCAAAGTGTGTGGCGCATCCAAAACACGGGTCGTAAGCTCTGAAAGCCATTTCAACCATGTTAAGCACGCCCTGGTCAACCTTGTCACCTTGAATCAAGCCTTTGGCTGCGTCGCGGATTGACATGTTTATTGCGGGAGCGTTGTTGGTTGTTGCGACAATGAGGTTCACGTCTTTAATCAAAGCATCCTTGTCCAACATATAGTGGTGAATCAGCGTGCCTCTCGCAGCCTCAACTATTCCCACACCTTCACCCGGCTCACTTGGTTTGTTGCGCACTTCTTTGCTTGTTATTTCTGGGTCTCTGCTCAGCTCCAAAGCGTGTTCGGCAGCGTATAGAAGCTCAATTAATCGTGCCCAGTGAAAAGCCAAGGTTGAGTGAATTGGTTTTCCACCGAGAGTTTCGTACATGACTTTATACTCTTCTTGTGCAAGTGGTGTAGCCATGCCTTCAGAAGCGTTGAGTCGCCCAAGTGGTCCAACACGGTAAACGCCACTGTCTGCGCCGTCCACGTAGCCTTTCCAGCCGACCTTCTTCAAGTATGGAAATTTCACGTAGGTCCATTCTTCTACACGTTCAGAGATGTGGTTTAAGTAATCCTTTGGTTCAAATTTGACGAATTCTTTGCCAGCAGGGTCGACAACGCGGACTTTTCCGTCGTAAAAGTTGACTTTGTTGTTATCGTCCACTGTGCCCATGTAATAAGTTTTCAATGTGTAAGCGTCGCTTTTAATCAAGTCCACATATTTGCTGTTTCCCAGGACAATGTCGTGAAACAGTTTCAATGAGAACTGAGCAAACTTTACAGAGGATTCAGCCATTTTTTCGATTTCTTGCCTTTCCTCTTCTTTCAAAGGTTTGGACATTCCACCAGGCAATCCGCAGACTGGATGCGTGGCTTTTCCACCGATTAACTCAGTTATTCTTTGCCCATAAGCCCTATGCTTAATGACTTCTTTGCCGATTTCTAATCCAGCCTTCTCAATCACGCCTATGACGTTTCTCTTTTCTGGCGGAGCGTCTGGACCAACAACAAAGTCTGGTCCGCCGAGATAGTAGAAGTGCAGTGTGTGGTCGTAAATGAAGTAGCCACAGTACATGAGTTCTCGGAGCTTTTTAGCTGCAGATGGCGGCTCAACATTAAACGCGGCGTCCAAAGCTTTTGTTCCAGCCATGTGATGTGCAACTGGACATACGCCACAGATTCTGCTTGTCAAAAGTGGCATGTCCTCAGCTTTTCTTCCCACACAGAATCTTTCAAAGCCTCGAAGTTCTGGAACTTGCAAATAAGCGTTTTCCACGTCGCCCTTGTCATTTAGGAATATGGATATCTTTCCGTGACCTTCAAGCCGAGTTATTGGGTCTATTAGTATCTTCTTCATTCTTTCATCACCTTCCTCTTCAAAATGGACGCTGGCAAAGCGTACATGTAGAACGACCCAATTGGGTCTTTAACTTGACTCATGAGCTTTTCAACATCCTCTTCCGTGTACTTTTCCTTCTCTTCTTCCAACCCGAGAATTGAAGCTAAAGCACTGATCATAGCTGCGCCTTGCTCGGGCGTGTTGGGACATGGACCGCCACAGCCAGTACATGGCATGTCAGCTTTTAAGCATCTGGCGCCGCATCCGCCTCTGGTCGCGGGTCCCATGCAGATTATTCCTTGTTCAAGCAAGCAACGCTCGGGCTCTGGAGTTTTTTCGTAAACGCGGTATATCTTGGAGATTTTCTTGTTCTCCTTCTTTCTTGGGCATTCATCACAGACTGATTTTAATGGCGCAAGCACAGAGCCTTTAGGCGGTAACTCGCCTTTGGCTATGGCTTCAACCGCGAATAATGTGCGTTCGACTGCTGGTGGACAGCCTGGAACGTAATAGTCAACGTCAACGACTTGGTCTAAGGTTCTGACTGTATCGTAAAATTCTGGAATGTCAACTTCTCCCTCTTTAACATGCACTGTGGGTTTTGGTGTTTTGTTTTCTGAGTTCGCCGTAGAGAAAGTCTTGAAATAGACTTTTTCGAAGATTTCCTTTTTGTTAGCTAAGTTTGCTAGTCCAGGAACTCCGCCGAGGTGGGCGCATGCTCCGTAGGCGATTAGGATTTTTGATTTTTGCCGCAAAAGCTTGGCGAGGTGTTCTTGTTCTGAGTTGCGTATTCCACCGTTGAAGAAGCAGACGTCGATGTTTTTGTCTGGCATGGCTTCTACGTCTTTGTATTTTATGTCCATGGCTACTGGCCAGAAAACGATGTCAGCAATTTGTATAACGTCGAGGATTTTCTCGTTTATGTCCAAAACAGCGATTTCACAGCCTCCACAACTAGCAGCCCAATAAAAGGCTAGTTTCAACTTGTTTTTTGCCATTTTATTCCCCACCTTCAGTAATATGCTTTAATATTTTAGAAGCGTCAACTCTAAGCTCGTTAAATGCAAGCTCTTCAGGCGACATGCCCATAGCTAAACCGAGCAATTGTGGATAATGCAGAACTGGAATGCCGTAAGTTTCGTTAAACATTTTTTCTATGCGCAACTCGTTAGTGTCGTACATTATGTGACAGAATGGACAAATTGTTATCAAAGCTTCTGCGCTGACTTGTTTAACATGGTTTAGTTTATCTCTTGCAAGTTGTAAGGCGACTTTGTCGCTTACGCCGACGCTTGGTGCTCCACAACATTCAGTCTCATCCATGTAATCTAAACATGTTGCGCCTGTCGCTTCAATAAGCATCTTGAGCGTTTGGGGGTCTTCTGGGTCGTCGAATCCTATGTATTCTTTTGGTCGTAGTATGTGGCAACCGTTATGTTCCGCCACTTTAAGCATTGTGAGCGGTTTAACAACGGAATCTTTTATCTTTTCTAAGCCCACATCTTCCTTTAGAACTTGCATTATGTGCTTCGCGTTGACTGCTCCCTTAAACTCTAAGCCTGATTCTTTCAAATGCTTGTTTATTTCTTCCCGCAAGGCTTTGTCTTCTTTAAGCATCTTGTTAACTTTCTTCAAAGTTCCAGCGCAGCCGGGACACAGAGTGATAATGTCCAGTCCCTTTTGTTCAGCCAAAGCCAAATTTCTAGCTGCAAGAATTAGCATCATTTCGTGGCTGACTGGATCAAGCGGAAGACCGCAACAGTTGAATTCAGGCATTTCAACAAGCTCAACGTCTAGTTTCTGGAGAACCTTTCTCGCAGATATTTCATAAGCTGAAACACGGTATGGAATCGCGCATCCAAGGAAAATGAGATACTGATTCCTAGCCATTTTCTACTCACCCTTCTTTTCAAGATGCTTTAGAAAGCTCACTCCATGAAGCGCTTTCTTTATACCTTCAGAATTGCCCCTTGGCAGTGGCGGCAACCCAAAAGTTTCTCGCTTCTTTATTCTCAAATCTGGAATTTTGTAAGCGTAGCCCGACTCAAGAATGCTCATAGCTTGCTCTTTAAACACTTGAGGCACTATGCCTTTTTCTGCGGCTAAATTGCGCAGTACGCGGATTACACTGGCTACTTCAACATCTTGCGGACAACGGTCTGTACACGTGAAACATGCTGCGCACAACCATAATGTGTCGCTGTTTAGCACGCGGTCTTTAAGTCCAAGCTGTGCCATGCGAATTATTTGTCTAGGGCGATATGTTTCGCTGAACTTTGCGACTGGGCAGTCAGATGTGCATGTTCCACACTGGAAACAGCGCATCAGTTTTTCTCCGCCGTGCATTTTTGCAATTTCATATTTGAATTTAGGATCCATTTCCGACGCTTTTATCGGCTCTTTCTCTTCAACTTCAGCCATTAAGCATTAACCTCCGCGTTTTTTAATGGGCTTGGTCCAAGCTTTTTTATTTGTTCAACCATGTCCCGCACGATTGCCGCGAACCTGTCACCTTCGCTGGCTGAAACCCACTCCAACCGTAAGCGTTCAGGTTCGATTCCGAAATCTTGAAGAACTTTCTTTAAAAGAGTTACCCTTCTTTGCGCTTTGAAGTTTCCACTAATGTAGTGGCAATCTGAAGGCAGATGGCATCCGGCTACGAGCACGCCGTCTGCACCGTTTTTGAAGGCTTCGAGAATAAAGGTTGGGTCGATTCGGCCGCTGCACATGACGCGTATGATTCTTATATTTGGTGGATACTGAATTCGGCTTACTCCGGCCAAGTCTGCACCTGCATAGCTGCACCAGTTGCAGAGGAAACCTATAATTTTTGGTTCAAACCCGCTTTTCTCGGTCATGCTTGCACCTCCACAAGTGCGGCTTTAACTTGAGCAAGTATCTCTTCCGTGGTGAAGTGACCCATTATGATGGCTTTGGTTGGGCATGCCGTGCCGCATGCTCCGCATCCTTTACATAATGCTTCAATTACGTGTGCTGTAAGCTTACCGTCTTTTTCCTTCATTTCTATGGCACCGTACGGGCATAGATATTCACAAATCCTACAACCGCTACATAAATCTTCGTTCACGTTTGCCACAATTCCTTCCATCTCAAGCGTGGGTTTCGAAAGTATGGTTGTAGCTCTTGCCGCTGCAGCGCATGCCTGCGCTATGCTTTCGTCGATGTATTTTGGTGAATGAGCAATTCCACACAAGAAAACGCCTTCGGTGGCAAAGTCAACTGGGCGGAGTTTCATGTGAGCTTCCAGGAAGAAACCGTCCTTTGTTAGTGGCACTTTAAGCATTTCGGCAATGCGTTTGTTGTCTGGGTTCGGGATTGTTGCGGCGCTTAAGATTAGAAAGTCTGGTTCGATTTCAACAGTTTCTTTCAAAACGGGCTCCCAGAAGGACACTTTTAACTTTCCGTCAACGTTTGCTACTTGCGGCTTTCTTTCGTCTTCATAATTTATGAATAGGACTCCTTTCTGTGCGGCTTCACGGTAATAGTCTTCTTTAAAACCGTAAGAGCGAATGTCCTTGAATAAAACGTAGACTTCTGTTTCAGGGCTTAGCTCTTTAATTTTTAAAGCGTTCTTTATCGCTTGTCCACAACATATCCGCGAGCAGTTCGGTCTTTCCTCGTTTCTAGCACCTACACATTGAATCATAACAACGTTTTTAGCTTTAAATTTGCCGTTCGCAAGCTTTTCTTCCAGTTCATGCTGTGTCATCACCCGTGGGTCTTTACCGTAAAGGTATTCTTTTGGTTTGTATTCGGTTGCGCCTGTGGCAACTATGACGATGCCATGCTCAACTTCGTCCTCTTTACCGCTGTGCTTCTTTATTTTTGATTTGAAGTTGCCGACGAAACCGCTTACTTCAGCAACTTCCGAGTCTAAGTGAACGTGTATCTTCTCGTTTTCCATGACTTCTTTGATTAACTCGTTCAGTCTTTCTTTTGGGTTTTCCCCTTTTTCTAATAAATAGTGAATTGTGCGTAAGTGTCCGCCAAGCTCTTTTTCTCTCTCAACAAGATGCACTTCAAACCCTTGCCTTGCAAGTTCAAGCGCCGCAGTCATGCCGGAAACTCCACCGCCTATGACCAACCCAACTGGCGTGACGCTGATTTCTGGTTTCTTAAGCGGCTTCAAAAGTTTGGCTTTAGCGACTATTGAGCGGACGAGGTCTTTGGCTTTTTCAGTGGCTTCTTTAGGCTCATGCATATGCACCCAACTACACTGGTCGCGGATGTTGGTCATTTCGAACAAGTAGGGGTTTAAGCCTGCTTCTTGGACTGTTTCTCTAAAAAGCGGTTCATGCGTTCTAGGCGTGCAGGAGGCTACGACGACACGGTTCAGGTTGTGTTGTTGAATTTTTTCGCGGATGAGCTTTTGCGTGTCCTGCGAGCAAGTGTAGAGGTTGGCTTCAGCGTAAACCACGTAGGGTAAGGTTTTAGCATATTCCACGACTTCGGGAACGTTGACGACTCCGCCAATGTTTATTCCGCAGTGACAGACGAAAACGCCTATGCGCGGTTCTTCTTGGCTGATGTCTCTTTCTGGCGGATACTCCTTGACTGTCACAAGTTTTCCTCTTTCAGTAGCTACAACATTCATTGCTTTGGCTGCTGCTCCGCTTGCTTGTGCGACGCTTTCTGGAATGTCTTTGGGAGCGCTGAAGGCTCCGCAAACGAATATGCCTGGTTTTGATGTTTCTAATGGCGTAAAGTGTCCGGTTTCACAGTAGTTGTATTTGTTGAGTTTTATTCCAAAAGCTTTAGCGAGTTTTTCAACGCTTTTTGGCGGTTGCATTCCGATGGATAGGACGACCATGTCGAATTCTTCGGTTTTCGGCGTTTCATCCTCAACATAGTGAACGAAGAGGTTGCCGGTCAACGGATCTTCAGTCACACCCGCAACTCTTGACCTCACAAATTTTATGCCCCACTCTTCTTTAGCGCGGTTGTAGTAGGCATCGAATTCTTTTCCGTAAGCTCGCAAGTCCATGTAAAAGATTGTTGGCTCCAATTTGGTTGGTGTGTGTTCTTTGGCTATTACTGCTTCTTTCATGCCGTACATGCAGCACGCTGCGGAACAGTAAGTGTTGCCGAGCTGATAGTCTCTCGAACCTACACATTGAATAAACGCAATTTTCTTTGGAATCTCGCCGTCCGAAGGTCGCACGACGAGTCCGCCGTAGGGTCCGGATGCACTCAAGATGCGTTCGAATTCTATGCTTGTCACCACGTTTGGATAGCGTCCATAACCATATTCGGTTTTCAATCTTGCATCGAAGGGTTCAAAGCCGGGTGCAAGTATAATTGAGCCGACTTTGAGTGTGGCTTCGCTGTCTTGTTGGTCGTATGCCACTGCCTTTGCTTTGCAGATTTCGTAGCATGTTCCGCAGCCAATGCATTTTTCACGGTCTATTTTGTATTTGAGCGGAACTGCTTGTGGATAGTCAACGTAAATTGCGCCTCTTTCGCTTAAACCTTCATTATACATGTCAACAGCTTCAATTGGACATTTTTGTGCACATAAGCCGCAACCGTTGCATTTGTCTTCGATTATGTAACGACTGCGTTTTCGAAGTTTTACTTCGAAGTTTCCAGCTTCGCCGTCTAAACCCAATATTTCAGTGTTTGTCAGAATCGTGATGTTCGGATGCCTTCCAGTTGCCACAAGTTTAGGCGAAAGGATACACATTGAACAGTCGTTTGTTGGAAATGTTTTGTCAAGCTGAGCCATGACGCCGCCAATGCTTGCGCCTTCATCAACCAAATACACCTTGAAGCCGGAATCCGCCAAATCTAACGATGCTTGTATACCAGCAACTCCTCCGCCGACGACTAAAACAGCTCCAACTTTGTCTTTTGCCATTTTCACTTAACCTCCAAAGCCTTGTAAAAGGGAGTTTGACCTTCCACATGGTCTAAGGCTATCATGTTTCTACGGCGCATGTCAACAATCTGCCTTAACACCGCCGCAGGTTTCATTTCAATCATTTCTGCCAAGTTCTTCACGGAGAAGGGTTTGGTTTTGGTTAAGACGTAGATTTTGTGTCGAACAAACTCTTCTTTTACGATTTCATCTAGCAACTCATCAAATTCGTCTTGCGACAGCTTTTCGCCGTAAACGTTAACGCCTTCAGTTAGCTCCTTTTCTCTGCCAAGCAAAACTCTCAACCGAAAATCTGAAGCGGCGTTCTTGGCTGCTGAGAGGTTAACCTTGATTTTTGGAGCTAAATCCTTGTTTCGCAACGGAGAAAACCCAAGTTTTCCAATTTCTCTGGAAAACTCTTTGGCATAATATTCAAAGTTCTTCTCATCTAATGGTGAATGCCAAACTAATTTTATGCGTTGAGGCTCCAAGCCACCTAATGCAACGAGTTTTGTGAGCATTTTTACGGCGCGTTCTGCTTGAAGGTTTCCTTCCTGATAGTGACAGTCTGGTGGTTTGCAACCCACGAGCATGACGCCATCAACTCCGTTCACAAGTGTGTCCAAAACGAGGACTGGGTCCACTCTTCCAAGACACATGATTCGAACAACATTAACGTTTGAGGGAACTTCGGTTTCGTTTTGACAAAAAGCCCAGTTACACATGAAACAAACAATTTTAGGGTCGTCTGCTTCCATTTTTATTGTCCCTCCGCTTTTGCCAAAGCAAGACTCATAATTTGCTCGTTAGGCGTCTTCTTCATCGTTATCGCTTGCTCTGGGCAACGTGCAGCACATATTCCGCAGCCTTTGCAAAGGTCTTCGTTTACTCTGGCAATTTCTCTTTCATCCTTTTTGACGGCGCCAAACGGGCAAACAACCGCGCACACGTTACAGCCTACGCAGAGGTTTTCGTCAACAACTGCCTTGTCGCCTTCACAAAGCTCCAAGCTTGCAAGACATTCTGCGCATGGTCCGCATCCCAAACAGCGAAAAGCTTCAAACATTGCTTTCTGCTTTGTTCTTTCTAAATATTCAGCTGCTTCCTCAAAGCTCAAACGCGGCTTTTCTATTGGCGGCTCATATCTTCGTTCTTTCTTTTTCAAGGAACCCCAGTTTTTAACCCACGTTACTTCTTCAACAGCGTCGTCTCTTCCTTTTCGCAAATCTTGTCCAGTCAAGTAGAGATGGATGGAAACAGCTGCTCTTTTGCCGGCTCCAACGGCTTCAATTATGCTCGCCGGGCCAGTGGCTATGTCGCCTCCTGCAAACACGCCGGGCATGTTGGTTTCTAATGTTAATGGGTCAACTTTCATTGATGGTGCTCTTGCTTCTTTGTCCAGAAGCTCTTTAGGTATGCACGCAGACTCTGCAACTTGTCCCAGCGCAGGAATTACCATGTCCACTTCATATTGATGTTCAGAAAAACTTATTGGGACAGGGCGTCTTCTTCCACTCTCGTCTGGTTCGCCTAATCGCATTCGCAAGCATTCTATGGCTTTGACCTTGCCATTTTCGCCTATGATTTGTTTTGGCGCGACTAAGAAATAGAATTTTACGCCGTCTTTTTCAGCTAACTCCACTTCATGCGGTAGCGCAGGCATCTCTTCACGAGAACGCCTATACAGTATCATGACTTCTTTTGCGCCGAGTTTTTTAGCTGTTCTTGCAGCATCTATTGCGCTGTTTCCACCGCCAACAACCGCAACTTTCTCGCCGACTTCAACACGTTCTCCAAGCGCAATTTTTCTCAGGAAATCCACGGCGTTTATGACACATTCCAAATCTTCGCCTGGCACGTTCAGTTTCATGCCAAGCTGTGTTCCAATAGCTAGAAAAACGGCTTTGTAACCATCTTTGCGTAAGCTTTCAATTGTAATGTCTTTTCCAAATTCCACGCCAGTTTTTATCTCCACACCCAAATCTTTGATGTAGGCGATTTCGTTTAATACAACAAATTTTTCAAGGCGAAAATCTGGTATGCAATACCGCATCATGCCGCCGGGTTCAGACATACGTTCAAAAACAGTTACGTGATAGCCAAGTTTTACAAGTTCGTAGGCTGCCGTTATGCCAGCTGGACCTGCGCCGATTATGGCAATTTTTTCCTTATGTTTCTTTGGTATGGGTTTTGGTTTTACGCGTTCATACTCACGTTCTACGTCGGCAACAATCCTTTTTAGAGCGCGGATAGCTACGGCTTGGTCCACGTTTGTTCTTGCACATGCATCCTCGCAAGGGCTGAAACAGACTCTTCCACAAATTGCGGGAAAAGGCATGTCTTGCCTTATGAGTTCGACTGCTTCTTTGAATTTGCCTTTTTGGAGCAGAGCGACGTATCCTTGAACGTTGACGCGTGCTGGACAGGCTGAGCGGCATGGTGGCAGTTGTCTCTTTACATTTGTGCTACTACCACTTGTCATTGTTAAACCAGCTTGATGTAGAATACTATCCTTATCTACCAATTATATTAAGTCACCTAAATCAAATTTAACTCAAAAATGACATAAAACAGTAAGGGAAAAAGAGGAAAATTGGAGCTACTCGCGCAGTCTTCCTTCCAGTTTGTTAACCAGCTTGTTGTATTCTCTTGGACCCAGTAAACCTTTGAGTTCTTGTTCTAAAACCAACGAGTTCTTCGGTTTTATCTCCACAATCCAACCTTCGCCGTAGGGGTCTTCGTTGATTATATTTGGTTCATTCCTAAGCTTCTCGTTAACTTTGGCTATTTTACCGCTGACTGGCGCATAGAGGTCAAACATGAACATCCAAGTTTCCGCAACACCGAAAGGCTCCATCTTGTTAACTTCTTTACCAACCGCTTCAGTCATTACGTGGGCTATTCCTTTCAAGTGCCTCTGTGCATAGTCAGATACGCCTACACGGATGTTTCCTTCAGGCGTGACTTGAGCCCATGTGTGCTTGGGCGTGTAGAGCAACAGTTCTGGTGTGACCAGAAGCTCCTTGCGTTTTTCTGCTGGGATTCCTTGGGTGCGCATGAGTTCTTCTAAGCGAAGGCGGATGGCTTCTGAGACGAATTCTGATATGCTTCTGTAGCGTCCTGTTTTGATTGCTTCTTCGATTTCTTTTATGAGTTCTGTTCTTAGGCTTACGGTTTTCCATTCTGATGTTTTTTCTTTTTCATTCATTTTACATCAACCTCCTTTACATCTGATTGATATATGGCGCAAGTCAGAAATATATATCTAATGCATATATTTTATTTATAGTAAATACCATATTAATCTAAACAACTGGCATACTTATATACACATTAGCCTTCCACCCGTCGCTAACTTATTCTTTTATTCTGCCAAAATTTGACAAGTTCCACATACGTTCATGCACGTAGTAAACAACCGTTTTTACAACAAGCTCTGTGATTCCAACAACAGTTCCCAAGGTCAGGTCCTTACTAAATACGAACACCAAAAGTATCGTTGTCAAAGTTGCAACAACCCTCCAAGAAACTGCCTTCACTAAACTTCTAATTGGTTTCTCCATCTACACACTTCCAACCGAGACTCTTTAATAAGCAACGAAGAAACATAAGTAACTTTCCACCCGCATGTTTTTTACGAAAGCCAACATGATATGTAGTTTTAACGCAAAAATATAGTAAGGCATATAAAAAGCAAATAGTAGTAAATACCATAAACGCGGTGAACTTTTTGGAAAGCAGAAAAGTGCAAAAAGTAGGATATTCAACAATGACCGTGTCACTGCCAAGCGAATGGGCAAAACAAAACAACATCAACCCCGGCGACATCGTCTTCCTCTTGCCCGAAAAAGACGGCACACTAAAAATCGTGCCAAGCCACGTGGCACAAAAAGAAGAAGCCGATGAATACATAATAAATGCTGACGCTTGCGACGAGCACGGATTGCTTGAGAGAATAATCGTTGGAAGCTACATACTAGGACGTGATGTCATAAGAGTAACCTCTTCAACCAGAATAGGAAAAGAGCATGTTGACGAAATCCGCCGAATTGTCCGCAAACTAATAGGATTAGGCATTCTCGAAGAAACTCCGAAAAACATTCTTTTACAATGCTCTGTCGACCCAGCCAAATTCAAACTTGACATGCTAATCAGGCGGTTATCTCTAATTTCGTCAACAATATTGTCTGAAACGATGCAAGCTTTTCTAGAAGGAAATGAAACCTTAGCCATAGAAGCCATAAACCGTGAAGACGAAGCCGACACAATCTACTATTTAGCGGTGCGTCTGCTTTTGGCTGCGCAGCAAAAACCAGAAATTGCAGAACAAACGGGCGCGACAGACGTGGTCTTCATTCCTGCAACACGCTTGATACTTCAATATTTAGAATTGATTGCAGACTACTCAGAAGACATGGCTAAAAAAATTATCGATCTCGAGGTATATCGCCGAAAATTGCCGAAGAACGTGATTGAAAAAATCTATCATCTAAGTGAGTTAACGCAAACCATTTTTCAGAAGGCTTTGGATTGCGTTTTCACACGTGACCTCAAAGTTGCAAACAGCGTGCTAGAAATGAAGAGCGTACTCCAAACTGAATCGGACAAACTTATGCGGGAAATTCCTGAAATTCCGTATTTGAGGGCAATAATTTCGTGTTTGAACAAAATTGCAGATAAAGGCGCCACAATAGCAGACATCGCCATTAACAGAGCGCTAGAGCAACCGAGTAAGGAAGTGGAGAACATTATTCGCACAGTAAAACATGTGCGGACTTTACCATTAGCCGCGAAGAAGAAAACTTAGCATTCTTTTTGAGTTATATTTAATTCAGACTTGGCTTGAGAAGATTAATATAAAAAGAAATAAATAGTATATATAGAAGGTGTGTTATGCACCATGAACGACTTTGAAGAAGCGTTACGAAACATAGATGTGTTCTGCAAAGTTTTGGTTAACAAAATCGTCGGAAGCGACGAAACCGAAAACAGCAACATCACCCTTGAGCCGATGGAGCATCTCCTATACAAAAAGTACATAATAAGCGAACAGGTGGAGTCTAATCCTATAAGCAAAAATTTCATTCCTCTTCCACAACTTGAGGAACCTTTAATTGACATTTTCGAAGAAGACAGATACGTTAGAATTTTGATGCAGTGCCGCTGTAAAGAACAAAAAGTCACAATTCATCCAAGCATTGATGGTTTAGAAATCTGCAAGAGGGAATGCCACGTAGATTCAGAAGGCACGGAAGTATGCGTTGACAAATGTCAGAAGATAAATGTGCCAGTTAAAGAACTGCAGATTGAAGACATGACTGTTAAGTGTTCAAATAACGAAGTTTTTGAGGTCACTATTCCAAGAAAAAGCTACGAAAGCTAGAGTGCAGCATCACCTATTGCGAAGTGACACCTTTCCGTTTTATTCGAATTCTACACGCTTCTTCTCCAGAACATTTGGAACACGTGTAGATAACATCAAATTCGCTTTTTTCAGGATCAGAAGGATTAACGATGAAGGCGAAACATTCTTCGCCTTTGCTGATTGATGCTCCGCAGCAAAAGCATTTATGCTCTTTTAAAGCGACAACTTTCATTCTTTTTTCCCAAAAGAACATGTGGTGAGCGGTTGTTCTTAACGTTTTCCACGAGCAAACAAGAAAATAACGTAATGAAGTTAAAAGAAGCGAAAAGGCTTCTAGACACTTACGAGGTTTTTTATGTGATCTTACTCAGCACTTTGTCCAATCGGATTTTATGGAAGTCAAGTGCAAGTTCTTTAGGGTCTATTCCCAACGCTAGGCTTAGAAGTTCAGCGTAATGGATAACGGGTATGTTGTATTCTTCCTTGTAAGCAGATTTTATCAGCATTTGCCCAAGGTCTAAAGTTAAGAAGCAGAAGGGACAGAGTGTAACAATACAATCGGCGCCTGCTTTTGTTGTGTTAACGATTTTGTCGCGGGCAATCGCTAACGCAACATCGTCGGCATAACCTCTCAAAAGTCCTCCACAACATTTCAGTTTGTTTCGATACCAGATGCTTTTTGCGCCTAATGCTTCGATTAAATCGTCAAAGATGTGCGGGCGTTCTGGGTCGTCAAACTTCAAAAGCGCACTTGGTCTCAGCAAATGACACCCTGAAAATGATGCTACTTTAAGACTGCTCAAATCTTTAACGACGCTCTTCTTTAAGCGTTCTAAACCGACATCGTCCATTAAGACTTTCAAGTAATGTTTTACTTCCTTGGTTCCTTTGAATTCTTCGCCGGCATTGGATAAGATTTTGTTGACTCTTGCTTTCAGTTTTGAGTTTTCTTTCAGTAGGTTGTTTGCCATGGCCAGGGATTCGAAACAGCCAGTGCACAATGTTACTATGTCGAGGTCGGCTTCTTCGGCTAGGCAAATGTTATGTGCGGCGATTGCTAGGCTGGTTTCCATGTCTATGGATTGTAGGGGTGGTGGAGCGCAGCATGTCATGTTGTCTAGGTCGACGAGCCCTATTCCAAGTCTGGTTAAGGCTTTTCGTGCTGATGCTTCATAATGTGGTTGACGGGCTGGTATGGTGCATCCTAAAAAGAGCGCGTAACTTGTCATGGCGTTCCTTCCTTCTTCCACTGTATTTTATCAAATCCTGTTGCAGCAAGTATTTTTTTCATCGCATCCAAGCCTGCTGGCCTAAGCGGCGGCAAGCCGTATTCGGGTCTTTTCTTTTCCACAAATTTGGATGTTGGAACTATGCGTCCTTCGTTCATCAGTCCAGTTGCGAATTCCGAGTAGATGTTTGGTATGTGTCCTTCTTTGATGGCTATGTTTCTTAATGCGTAGATAACATCTGCTATTTCGACTTTCTGCGGACACCTTTCTTGGCAGTTGTAGCATGAGCTGCATAGCCAAATGGCGCCGCCTGAGAGAACTTCTTGTTTCTCGCCTAAAAGTGAGAGTCTAATAATGTCTCTTGGGTTGTAGCGTTCGGTGGTTTTGGCGACTGGGCAACTGCTGGCGCATGTTCCACATTGATAGCATAAGGTTATGGTTTCGCCGCCTAATTGGCTTCTTATCTCGTCCGAAAATGAGGTTGCAGAGGTTTTTTGTTCTTTTTTATGCTCCATTATGTTTTCTCCTTCTGTTGGAGTCACATTAACTGCAGTGGACCGAGCTTTTCTATTCTTTCAGTCATCATTTGCGCGGCTTCTGCGAATTTGTCGCCTTCTATGAAAACCATGTGTAACATTTCTAAACGTTCTGGCTCTATGCCGTATTCTTTTAACAGCACTTTTGCAAGGTCTACTTTCTTTTGAGCCTTTTGACTGCCGACTTCGTAATGGCAACCGTCAGTTTTGCATCCTACAACCATGACCCCTTGAGCGCCAGCTTTGAAGGCTTGCAGGAACTGGTGGACTTGTAATATGCCGGTGCATGGGACTTTCATTACTCTGACGTTGGCTGGATACTGCATCATCGCCATGCCCGAAGAGTCCACGGCCGTGTGACCACATTCTGAACAGGTTATAGCAAGAATCAACGGTTTGGAGGTTCCATTCACAGATAAGAGCGCGTTCATTTGGGCTTCCATTTGTTTTGGTCGTGAGTGTCTAAGTTCTATGGCGTTGACTGGGCATGTGCCAACACAGATGCCGCATCCTTCACATTTGAGGTCGGACACTTGCGCAACAAAGTGGTCTTCACCTTTAGGCACTAGAGTTATGGCGTTGAATGGGCAGATGACTGGACAGAACTCGCAGTCTCCGCAGTATTCTTCATTCACAAAGGCTGTTCTCTGGTCTTTGATTATCTTACCAGTGGACAAGAACTTAGCGGCTTTCACGGCTGCCGAGTGAGCGTGCAGAGAACTTGTTGGAGCATCTTTGGGGAAGGTTGCGCCTCCGCACAGGTAGACGCCTCTGATTTTGGTTTCTGTGGGTCTCAGTTTGGCGTTGTATTCTTTGAAAAAGCCGTCTTGGTCAAGTTCTATTCCGAGCATTTCAGCAAGTTCTTTTGTGTCTTCTGATGGCACCATGGCGGTGGCTAAAACTACTAGGTCGGCTTCGAGTTCGAAGAATCTTCTTAGGATGGCGTCTTCAACGTCTACGATTAAGATGTTTCCGTCTGGGTCGTGTGAAATTTCTGTTGGTCTGCCTTTAACGAATTTTATTCCCATTTCTCGGGCTTTTTCGTAATAGTATTCGTGTTCTCTTCCGGTTGTTCTGATGTCGATGTAGCAGATGGTAATGTCCGTGTCTGGATATGCAGATTTAATCAGCATTGCGTTTTTCAGAGATATCATACAGCAGATGCTTGAGCACCATGGGTTCCATCGTCGGTCTCGTGAGCCGACACATTGGATAAAAACGATTCTTTTGGCGGGTTTACGGTCTGAAGGCTTGATGATTGCGCCGTTTGTAGGTCCGAAACCGTCAATCATTCTTGCAAGTTCAAGATTGGTTATCACATTGGGATATTCGCCGTAGTGATATTCTTTTATCACGCTTGGGTCGTACTCTTTAAAGCCCGTAGCGACAATTATGCCGCCAACATTAAGCGTTAACTTCTCAGTTTTCTGGTTCAATTTGACAGCTTTTGTGGGGCAAATCTCCACGCATTTAGCGCATTCTTGGAATTTGCAAGCACTCTCGTCGATTACGTAGACTGGCGGATGAACCGGCGGAGTGTTTATGTAAATTGCCTTTCGTGTTTTCAGCTTCGCATTGTATTCGTCTGGCACTTCTACTGGACAGACTGTTGTGCAAAGGTCGCAGCGAACACATTTAGATTCGTCAACGTAGCGTGGTTTTTTCTCAATCGTAACCTTGTAGTTTCCAGGAACCCCTTCAACCTTGACAACTTTTGAGTTGGTTAATATGTTTAGGTTTGGAATTTCGGAAAATCCAGAGCGGTAAACGCATTTTCTTGAAGTGTGAGTTATAGCTTTCACGTCGGAAGCTGGAGATTGTATGCAGATGGCACAGTCGTCTGTTGGAAAGAATCTTCCAGCACGAGCAGCCAAACCGCCAAGAAATGGAGCTTTCTCAATAAGATGCACCTCAAATCCCAAATCAGCCAAATCTTCAGCAGCTTGCATCCCAGCGATTCCGCCGCCTATCACAAGAACAGACTTGACAGCTGGAAACTCCAGCTTTTCCAATGGTTCTAGAAGTTTGGCGCGTTCAATGGCGGCAGAAAGCATTGCTTTGGCTTTTTCTGTAGCTTCTGATGGTGTGTCTCGGTGAGGCCATGCGCAGTGGTCTTTGAGGTCTATAACTTCCACTAGGTATGGGTTAAGCCCAGCTTCCTCTGCGGCTTTTACGATTGCTATTTCGCTCAGTTTGGGAAGAGTTTCTGCTACGACTAGTCGGTTTATTTTTTTGCTTTTGATGGCGTCCACGATGGTTTTTAGTCCTTCGCCTCTCCAGAACTCGTTTCCTTGCACAACAAGAGCTACGCCTGAAACTTTCTTCACATGTTCTGTTAGGGCTTTGAAATCCAGTATTTCTGAGAGTTGTTTTCCACAATTAGACAGGAATACTCCAACTTTTGCTTCTTCCATTTTTCATCCCTCACCTTCTCAACTTTCTTACTAAACGCCTTTCGCTGTCGTAAATTTCAACCTCAAGCGGCATCTCGCCAACAGCAAAGTGTGTAGCACAAGCAAAGCAAGGGTCATAAGCCCTGAAAGCCATCTCAACCATGTTCAATATGCCATCGCTAACTTTACCATTGCGTATCAAGCCCTTTGCCGCGTTCTTAATAGACATGCAAATGCCCGGCGCGTTGTGGGTTGTAGCCACTATCAAGTTGACTTTTTTGGCTAAGGCTTTCTCGTCAAGTATGTAATGGTGAATAAGCGTTCCTCTGGCTGCTTCCACGATGCCTACGCCTTCTCCGGGCTTTCCAGGCTTGTTCTTGATGTCCTTCCTTGTTATGTCAGGGTCTGTTACTAGCTCCAAAGCGCGTTCAGCCGCGTATAGAAGCTCAATTAATCGTGCCCAGTGAAAAGCCAAAGTGGCGTGGACAGGTTTGCCGCCGAGAGTTTTGTACATTCTCTTGTATTCTTCATTCGCTAATGGCGTTGCCATGCCTTCAGCAGCGTTTAATCTGCCTAAGGGCCCAACACGGTATATGCCGCTTTCCTCACCGTCAACAAATCCGTTCCATCCAATTTTTTTCAGGTAGGGCAGTTTAACGTAAGTCCAAGGTTCAACGTGTTCTTCAATAACATCTAAGTATTCTGAAGGGGCAAATTTCACGAATTCTTTCCCGTTCGGGTCTACAACTCGAACTTTGCCGTCATAGAAATTCACATGATTGTTTTTGTCAACGGTTCCCATGTAGTAGGTTTTCAATGTGTATGGTTCGCTTTTAACTAGGTTCACGTAATCAGCGTTTTTGAGAACTATGTCGTCAAAGAGTTTCAGGCTGAACTTTGCAAACTCCACGCAGCTTCTAACCATCGTTTCTATTTCTTGCCTTTCTTCCTCAGACAAAGCCTTAGCGATTCCGCCAGGCACGCAAGCGCTCACGGGATGAGTGGGTCTTCCGCCGAGCATGCCGGTTATTTTTTGTCCATAAGCCCTATGCTTTATCACTTCTTTGCCGATTTCTAATCCAGCCTTTTCTATTACGCCGAGAACGTTTCTTTTTGCTGGTGGAGCGTCTGGTCCAACAACTAAGTCTGGACCGCCTAAGAAGTAGAAGTGTAAGATGTGGTCGTAAATGTAGTAGGCGACATACTCCAGTTCTCTCAGTTTCTTGGCTGTTTCTGTGGGTTCCACGTTAAACGCTGCGTCTAGGGCTTTGGCGCTTGCCATGTGATGCGCAACTGGACATACACCGCAGATTCTCGTGGTTATTATGGGTAGGTCCTCGGCCCTTCTTCCTTCGCAGAACTTTTCGAAGCCTCTGAGTTCTGGAACTTGGAAGTAAGCGTTTTCCACGTCGCCTTTGTCGTTTAGGAATATGGTTATTTTTCCGTGCCCTTCAAGTCGAGTTATTGGGTTTATTACTATTTCTTTCATTTCATTATCTTCCTCCGCAATATCGAGTTGGCAAGAGAATACTTGTAGAAAGTTCCAACGGGGTCAACAATCTTTTTAATAACGCTTGGGTCTGTGGCTATGGATGCCAGAGCACTTATCGCTGCAGCGCCTTGGTCGCTCACGCGCGGCGCTGGACCACCACAGCCAGTGCATGGTATGTTCACTTTGGGACATTGTGCGCCGCATCCTGCGCGTGTTGCGGGTCCCATGCAGATGACTTGCTGGTCCCAGAAGCACGTTTTGAAGTCATCGTCTATTTCGTAGATTCTTTTTATTTCGTGGAGTTTTCGGTCTTTCTTTTCTCTTGGGCATTCATCGCAAACTGCCTTTGTCGGAAGGAGACTAGAGCCTTTTGGCGGGAGTTTGCCGCTTGCTATTGCTTCGATGGCTTGGAGGATGCATGGGATTGGCGGTGGACATCCAGAGAGGAAGTAATCCACGTCTACGGTTTGAGCTAAAGTTTTCACAGTGTCATAAAACTCTGGCAGTTCAAGTTCTCCTTCTTTCACTTTTAATGAAGTTTGCGGGGTTACAGAACGCGGGTTTTTTGTTGATGGAGTTTCAAAATATGCTCTTTCGAAGATTTTCTCTTTGTTCCAAAGGTTTCCGAGGCCTATTACGCATCCGTCGCATGCGCATGAGCCGAATGCTACAAGGGTTTTGGATTTTTGTCTTAGGAGTTTTGCCATGTGCTCGTTTTCTTCGGTTCTTATGGCGCCGTTGAAGAAGCAGACGTCGATGTTTTTGTCTGGCATGGCTTCTACGTCTTTGTATTTTATGTCCATGGCTACTGGCCAGAAAACGATGTCAGCAATTTGTATAACGTCGAGGATTTTTTCATTTATGTCCAAGACGGCGATTTCGCAGCCTCCGCAGCTTGCTGCCCAGTAGAAGGCAACTTTAAGCTTGTTCATCTTGTCACCTATTGAATTGGATTTGGATGAAAGAATATGATAATTGCAGCTTCTATAATTTAAATTTACTTGTTGGTAAATAGAAAATTAATTATAGAATTTTTTATGTTAGACTTAAATTAAAATTAATAGAATTAATGTAGATGGACTTGTGATTTATTCTTTCTTTTTTATTGTTCTATTTTCAAAGTTTCTAGTTTTTAACTCTGATAAACATTTCCCATTAATCCAAGAACAGCGGTTTCGCGTCTCTACGGTTTGTATCCCTGCACACGGTAAACTTTTTCTTTTATTATAATTAATAAGTTTTTAAAAGGCAAAAGATTATAATTTTTGTTATCAATTACTCAAACTATAAACATTGTTGGTGAGACCTTTGGAAAAATTTGATGAAAATGATAGAAGAATCGTTTCACTACTTATGGAAAAACCAGACATGTCACAAACTGCAATAGCAAGTCATTTGAAACTTTCGCAGCCCGCAGTTTATGCAAGAATAAGACGCTTGAGAACCTCTGGGATATTAACTAGAGTAGTCGGTGTGAACCTAACGGGGATAAATTTACATATGGTGAAAGTAGAAATAACTGCTAAAGAGCCATGGAAAATAGTGGATTTTTTCGATAAGTGTCCAATGTTTGTGAATGGGTTTATTATCTCTGGGAGACATAATTTGTGCCTCTTTTTTGTAAGCGAAAGACTACAAGCAATCGAATGCTGTGTCAACCATAATTTAAGGAAAAACCCTAATGTTTTAGATGCAGAATCCAACGTTGTGGTAACTCCCGTCAAGGATTTTGTTGTTCCGCTTAAGATTTATTCTGAAAAGCGTGAAAAATCTCCTTGCGGAAAAACGTGTGCAGAGCAATCTTGCTATCCAGATGGAAAATGTTTAGGATGCCCAGCCACGGTGTTCTATAAAGGAAAACTTCTATAGGTACATGTCGTCCAACAAAGACAACTACATCTAATTTTTCCTGCTCATTACCTAAAACAAAGAGGAAATAAACCAAAAAAGGGAAGGATAGCTTACAAATTGACTATTCGTTCATAATTGAAGATTAAGTCGATAATTTCACTGTAATCTAAGGTTTTTATTTCTGAGTGAAGTAGTTTTGTTAAGCCTCGCAACTCAACATCTTTCTTAGCAGCGTAGATTGAGATACCCTTTTTTATAGCGTCTGCGACAGGAGCGTCTTTTCTTCCTTTGCATCCATAGTAAACTGCGTCTTGTAACAGGCAAATTCCAATATCGCCGTCTTTAT
Source organism: Candidatus Bathyarchaeota archaeon A05DMB-5 (assembly GCA_019685655.1). Lineage (NCBI taxonomy): Archaea > Thermoproteati > Candidatus Bathyarchaeota > Candidatus Bathyarchaeota archaeon A05DMB-5. The sequence goes on from JABFQP010000004.1 coordinate 166,258, forward strand.
GTTCTAAAGCCAGCTGAATTCCTATGGGGTCCATGTCAGTTATGAAATAGAGAATCTTAGCCATAACTACCACCTAAAATGTTAAAGTGACATCAGCTTCCGCTATTATTCTGAGAATTTCATCGCGTTCCTTTACTGTCACACCTTCAGCCAAGTCTTCCTCAGTTAATCCACGTTCTAATAAGGAAACCTTGTCAATGTGAACAAGAAGAGGCTTAGTATCTTCTAGCATGGGTCTTGAAAGAAACTCTAAGTGGCGTTTGTAAAGTGTCATGTCGGTTTCTTTCAAAAAAGCGTATACGCTATCTCCTATAGAGACGACTGTGGTGTCTGATGTACTAACTGCCACAGCTACTCGTAAGCCTTCAGCTGGAAACAGCGACCCATGAGGGGGCTTCCTTAATATAACAACAATTTTCTTAGGCATATCATATCCTCCTAAAAAACAACTAGAAACCTGTCAGATCCCTCTGCCATCTCTGCAATATCAGGCGTTCCAGCTTTTGTAGCACCTTCTATAGTGTCCTTTGTTCCTCGAACAAGCATGCAAAGTGTGCATAAGCGTACTTCTGCTCCTTTTGCTATTAACTCTCTGAATTGCTCCTCTATATTAGTGACCCCCGGAACTTTTTTTTGAAACGTCATTACATTGTTGACCGCGTCCATGTAACAGAAAATTTTGACTTTATACCCCTTTGCCAAAGCTGCCTTTGCCAATTCAACTACTGTTTCTGGACTTTCAGATTGATACGGACCAGAAAAGAACAGAAAGCTAATAGTTACCATTGCTATCTCCTCATCAATAGCAAGTATGCCGTGACCCAGCAACCCATAATTATAGAGAACCCTGCAATAATACTGCTTATCGCGAGCTGAGGTATTCCGCTAAGTATGTGTCCAATGTTGCATCCATCGGCGATTACCGCACCTATTCCAAGTAATAAGCCTCCAATGAACTGTTGCACTAGTCTTCCAGGACCAGGTGCTCGCAGTTTAAATTCTCCTGCAATACCAGCTGCTATGGCGGCTCCGATTACCACTCCAATGACAAGGAAAGTTTCCCAAGTCAGTACGTTTGCGTCTCCTTTGATAAGTGTATTAAGAAACGTTGACCAACCACCAGTAATTCCTAATGGATAATTTCGTCCTGCGGCTGCCGATGCTGGAAACGCTATCATAGCTATTATGCCAATGACTATTCCAGTTGCCCACCATGACCAGCCACGTTTAAATATTTTTTCAGATAAGCTTCCTTCAGTTTTTTCTCCACCTTTCCGTTTCCAAGCCAAGACTCCTATTCCGATGATTGCGATTACTATAACGATAATCCATGGATCTACACCTATTATGTTAGCGAGTGTTGGACTTCTATTCGTAGATGCTACAAGGGGTCCTTGGTCCGTTATAGTTATTTTTGTCATGGTTTGTAGGTCTGACTTTACTCCTTTTAGCGCTCCTGAGCTAGTTATGACAGCGGACATCATAAAACCCAATAATGCAACAAAGGAGCCAACCATTCCCTCTCCGACCCTGTATGTTGTTCCACTGGCGCATCCTCCGGCTAGGACCATGCCGACGCCGAATATGAAACCGCCAACTATGTTGGCGCCCCAAAAGAAGGATTTAGGATTCAGTTGTATAACTCCAAGGCTAGCCATAACGTGAAAGCCTATCATCGAAACTATTATTGCTACTATGACTGCTTTGAGAAGAGTGTATTCTTTCAAAAGGATTATGTCTCTGAAAGCCGAGTTCATGCAGAATCTGCCGCGTTGTAATGCGAAACCAAAAAGTATTCCCACTATTAATCCTGAAAGAATATATGTTGGCTCGATCAAAGTTTCACTTTCCTATTTTACCTTTATTAGTATTTTCCACTCGCTTGCCCCAGTTTTGTCGACTTTTAGAACTTCATGACCCATTTTTTTGACTGACTCGGGTATTCGTTCTGCAGACAGTGGATAATCAACGAGAACTTCTAGTATTTCACCTGATTTCATGCTTTTTACTTTTTTCTGTGTCATCACGTCTGGATATGGACATACTTCGCCTCTAACATCTAAAATCTCGGTCGGTTTTAATTCTCCGCTCATTTCTATCTCCTTCTAATTATAGATTATAAGCTCTACCGTAAAATTTATAATTTAAGCTTTTCTGCAGTAAATAGAAAAAGTATTCAAAAAACTTGCGTTATACTTTAGCTATATTTAACGCAAATAATTGACGGTCAATTACTTATTGCCTCAGATTCTCTTTGTCCATCATGTTTAAGATCTGTTTCTTGAACTTGTGGCTTTACTGATTCCAGAGAATTCGCAGAACCAATAAATCTAGTTTCTTCTTTTAGGTTTAGTGTGCCTTTGACTGTGCCGTCTTCCATGTACTTCAGTGCAAAACCCATTTTTCTTGTTAGGCTGATGGCACGGTGGTTGTCCGGCAACATTATCGCGTATAATGTTTCGATGCCCATGTCCTTGCATATGTCGATTGTGTAGTCAACCATTTTCGTGCCTAAGCCGAGTCCTTGCCATGGGTCTGCGATTATGAAGGCGATTTCGCCTTTTTTGCCGTCTGGTTCAATGCTGACGCGGACGACGCCGAGGATTTTTCTTCGTCCTTCTTCGGTTAATTCGGCGATTATGGCGATTTCGCGGTCGTAGTCGATGTTGCAGTAGCGTACTCGCATTTCGTGCGGTGTATCCTTTATTATTTGGAAGAAGCGGTAACGTATGGATTCTTCACTGAAGTTTTGGAACATTTCCAGCCATAAGGGTTCGTCTTCGGGTTTTATAGGTCTTAACAGCACGGTTCGCCCGTCGCGCATCCGCCATAAAGTTTCATACTTCTTTGGGTAGGGGCTTATCACTAGATGCTGGTGTGGCTCGATTTTTTGGAAGACGCGCTCTTTGTCTATGAGAATACGCGCGTCTATTGCGCAAGCCTCTTTCTCGTTTATGAAAAGCGGGTTAATGTCAATTTCTTTTATTTGTGGAAAATCAATTAGCAATTGCGAGAAGCGCACGATTATTTCTTCGAGAAGTTTAATGTTAGCGGGTGGCACATTTCTGTAGCCTTTCAGAAGCTGGTAAACTTTGGTTTCTTCCATCATCCGCCTTACTAACGTCTGATTTAAGGGCGGAAGCCCAAGTGAAAAGTCTTTAAAAAGCTCCACACCTACGCCGCCCATACCAAAGAGTATTACCGGTCCAAAAAGCGGGTCGGTTTTTGCGCCAAGTATTACTTCGTAGCCTCGTTTGTTTATCATTTTTTGCACCGTTACGCCGATGATTTCAGCGTTGGGGTTGTAGGCTTTCGCGTTTTTTATGATGGTTTCGTAGGCTTCGTGGACTTCGGTTTCGTTTTTCAGGTCGAGGATTACGCCGCCCGCGTCAGTTTTATGCGTTATTTGTGGAGAGAGGATTTTTAGAACGACTGGGTAGCCGATTTGCGAGGCACATGAGACTGCTTCTTCAGGTGTTTCTGCGACCATTGTTTTTGCTACTGGAAACTCGTAGTATTCTAGTAGTTTTTTGGCTTCAGCTTCGTTTAGAAGTTCACGGTTTTCTGCGGCTGCGTTGCGGATTATTGTCATGATTGGGCGTTTTGGCGGAGACGCATCGACTGGAAGTTCTTCTGGTGTTTCGTAGATTAGTTCCAAGTTGCGTTTGTAATTGTACATGTAAAGGTAGGTTTTGATTGCTTGTTCTGGCGTTCCATATGTCGGGATGCTGTTTTGGTTCAAGATGCGGTTTGCGTCTTCTACGGCTCCGCGTCCCATAAAAGAAGTTAAGATTGTCTTGTTTTGGTAGCCCCTGTTTTTTACTACTTCTGCTATGGCTTGCGCGATTTCGACTGGTTCAGCAACTGCTTGAGACGTATAGATGATTAGGATGCCGTCCACGTTTTCGTCGTTTAAGCACGCTTCAACTACTGCCTTGTAGCGGTCTGCGTGTGCATCTCCTAAAATGTCGATTGGATTGCCTCTGCTCCAGTAAGGCGGCAAAATACTGTTGAAATAATCCATTGTTTTCTGGCTTAGTTTGGCAAGTTTTCCGCCCCGCGCAATTAAAGCATCAGTAGCCATCACACCGGGTCCACCTGCGTTTGTGATTATGGCAAGGTTCGGTCCCTTTGGCAAGGGCTGCATGCCTAGGACTTCGGCGGCGTTGAATAGGTCAGCGATTTCTTCTACGCGCACCATACCTGCGCGTTTGAATGCCGCATCGTAAATCATGTCTTCGCCTGTAAGCGAGCCAGTGTGGCTAGCGGCGGCTTTTGCGCTTTCTGTGAATTTGCCTGCTTTTACTACAATTATGGGTTTTGTTCGTGCGAAGTGGCGGGCTGCGCTTAGGAATTTGCGTGCGTTTGTTATGCCTTCTATGTACATGAGGATGCTGCGGGTTTTTGGGTCTGTTCCGAAATAGTCGATTAAATCGCCGAAGTCTACGTCTATCATTGAGCCTACTGAGACGAAGTTGCTGAAGCCTATGTTTTCTTCTATTGCCCAGTCAAGAATTGCGGAGCCGAGTGCGCCGGATTGGCTGATGAAGGCTATGTTGCCTGGTTTGGGCATTTTGCTTATGAAGGTAGCGTTTAAGTTGGCGCTTGGGCGAATTATGCCTAAACAGTTTGGTCCGATTATGCGTAAGCCGTATTTGCGTTTTATTTCAGTTATTTTGTCTTCTAGTGCTTTGCCTTCGGCGCCGATTTCTTTGAAGCCCGCTGAGATTATGATTATGCCTTTTATTCCTGCTTTGCCGCACTGTTCGACTACGTCTGGAACAGTTTTGGCTGGAGTAGCAATTATGGCTAGGTCGACTGGTTCTGGGATTTGGTCAACAGACTGGTAAGTCTTTAAACCCATTATTTCTGGCTTGCGAATGTTTACGGGGTAGACTTTGCCCTCGAAACCAAGCTCAATAAAATTTTTCATTAATGCATAGCCTACTGTGCCCTCTTCGTCGCTTGCGCCGATTATGGCGACGCTTCGAGGATTAAAAATCTTGTCAAGATACATGGTAACCAAGACAGAGCAACCATCCAGATAAGTGGTGAGCCCCTAGCAGAAATTAAAACTTTGCGACTTAATACTACAACTTTCGCTTGAGGAATTTCTTTTGTCTAATGAAAGGTCATTTGAAATATGAAGAAAAGCAGTGCTGGGTTAACATGCATAAGTATTAAAAATCAATTGTGTGAAAGATAGTGGAGTGATGTGTCATGAAAAGAAAAATCGTTCTCACCCTAACATTGACAATACTAGTATCTGCCTTATTATGTGCAAAACTTATCTCAACAAACCACGCAGACGCCACGCAAACAACCGTGCAACTTCTATGGACGAATCTCATGGAAGTATACGATGTGGCAGTTTCAGCCGACGGCAACTACCTAGCCGCAGTAAACGACACTGGCTTACATTATTTCGATGCTGACAGCCCCAACCCAATATGGTCTTACCAGCCAGAAGCAGGCACACTTATTTCCGTGGCTATATCAGCTGACGGTGACTACGTAGTAGCAGGCGACACTAATGGGCACCTACATTACTTTAACCAGTCAACCCAGAGAACAGGCAGCCAAACTGCGCCAACATGGACAAGCATTGGCATGGGTCCTGGACCAGTAGAGAAGGGCACCTTGGATATGTCGGCAAACGGCAACTACACCGTAGTAGGCGGGACAGGCATAAGCATATGGTACTACGCTGGATGCACAGCACGAACAGGGTCAGACCAACCCCCAACATGGACCTACACAGCAGGCGTAAGTGATTACCGCACTGTTCACATCTCACCAAACGGCAAATACTTAGCAGGCGGAGGGGCAAGATACGAAGGCGGATTTGTAATTTTCTTCAAAGACGCCGATACACTTGAAGGAACTCCATCGCCAACATGGATGGCACAGAATCAACTAACCAGCACAATAACGGAATTGGCACTGTCAGATGATGGCTACACAGTAGCAGCAATAGACTACGGACCTAGCCCTTCAACCCTGTACTATTGGGCAAACGCCACAAACCTAACAGGCGACCCAGAAGCAACATGGACAAACCCAGGCTCGTTCAGCTGCGTAGGCGCTAGCGGTAACGGCGACACTGTAGTAACAGGGGGCATCTACTTTACAAGTGTGCACTACTGGGCAAACGCAAGAACACGCACAGGAACACAAGACGAAGACTGGATAAACCTAACCGAAACAAACGTGTACGACATAGCAATAAGCAAAGACGGAAGCATAATGGCGGTTCCAACAATGGACCCCTCATCAGGCGATTATGCAGCTTACTTCTTAACAGCAAATGGTAACATCATAGGCAACATTACACTGCTGTCTTTTGCAAACATGGTTTCAATGTCCACTGCGGGCACAACAGTAGCTATGGCTGGACCAGGCTACGATAGCCTATACCTATTCAAAATAGAAATAGACTCGACCCCTCCCTCAATAAACGATGTTTACCAACAACCAGACGAAGACAACGTGTATCCAACCAACACGGTAATAGTCTACGCCAACGTGACAGACGACCAAAGCGGAGTAAAACAGGTAACGCTAAACTATACGACCGGCAACGGAACATGGTTCACCCAAGCAATGGAATTTTACATATCAGACATCTGGAATACCACAATACCAGCCTTCCCATACTGCACAACAATAACCTACATAATCATAGCAGAAGACAACGCTCACAACACAATATCAACAGAAGAACTAGGATTCATGCCTCATTACCACGTAATCCCAGAATACACGCCCACAATACCCATACTAGCACTAATGACAGCAACAACCCTAACAGCCGCAACCTACAAAAGAAAAAGAAAACAATAACACACCCCATTTTTCTCATTAAAACACAATTCACCAAAAAAATTCAACCTATAAATAAGGGGGGTCTATACCCTTCACAAGCACTTACTTCTTCATCAAATACTCATGAATCGCCCTCGCCGCTTTCTTCCCAGCACCCATAGCACTAATCACAGTCGCCTCACCAGTCACAATATCCCCACCAGCATAAACACCCTCAAGACTCGTCTTACCATTCTCATCCACAACAATCGTGCCCCACTTCGTAACCGCCAAACCCTCCGTAGTGCGCTGAATAATCGGATTAGGCGTTCTACCAATCGCAACAATCACCGTGTCAGTATCCATAACAAACTCGCTGCCCTTAACAGGCACAGGTCTACGCCTACCACTCTCATCAGGCGGACCCAACTCCATGCAGATACACTCCATCTGCTTAACCCAGCCTTTCTCGTCGCCGATAAACCGTGTAGGCGCAGCCAAAAACTTACACACTATACCTTCCTGTTCCGCATTTTCAATTTCTTCCTTCCTTGCTGGCAGTTCCTCTCTTGAACGCCTATAAACAATACAAACCTCCTCAGCACCCAAACGCAAAGCAGAACGCGCACTATCCATGGCTACGTTGCCACCGCCAATAACAACCACATGCTTTCCAATGCGGATTGGAGTGTCGTAACACGGAAACGCATAAGACTTCATAAGATTAACCCTAATCAAAAACTCATTCGCACTATAAATCCCACCCAAATCCTCACCAGGCACATTCATAAACGCTGGCAAACCCGCACCAGTCCCGATAAAAACCGCGTCAAAACCACGCTCTTTAAGTAATTCTGGAATCGTGTAAGTACGCCCAACCAAAAAGCCACACTTAAGCTCCACACCCAACCGTTGAATATAATCAACCTCCGCCTGCACAATCTTCTTCGGCAAACGAAACTCAGGAATACCATAAACCAAAACGCCACCAGGCAAATGCAAAGCCTCAAAAATGACAACCTTATGCCCAAGCTTAGCCAAATCAGCAGCAACCGTCAAACCAGCAGGACCAGCACCAATAACCGCAACCTTCTTCCCAGTTGGCTTCGCAATTTCTGGAACCTTAAAGCCGCGTTCCCTCTCCCAATCAGCCAAAAACCGCTCCAAACGCCCAATACTAACTGGCTCGCCAACCTTTCCAACAACGCACTTCAGCTGACACTGCTCTTCCTGAGGACAAACACGCCCACAAATGGCTGGCAAAGAATTTTTCTCCTTAATCTTCGCTATGGCTTCCTCATACTTGCCTTCACGCAACAATTTGATAAAAGCTGGAATCTCAATCTCAACTGGACAGCCAGTAACACACTGCGGCTTTGGACACTGCAAACAACGATTCGCTTCTTCAAGCGCCTGCTCTTCGGTATAACCCAAAGCAACCTCATTAAAATTATGCCTACGCTCTTCAGGTTTCTGTTTGGGAATCGGCACGGCTTCCTTCTTAATTTTGGGTTTAGACTTACTTTCCGCCACAACGGCAACCTCCATGCAACTCCCATAAAAGCGAGCTTAAACGCTCTTCTGGCAGAAACATGCGTTGACGCTTAATCAAACCGTCAAAATCCACCTTGTGTCCATCAAACTCTGGACCATCAACACACCCAAACATCATTTTCCTGTCAACAGTGACCCTGCAAACGCCACACATTCCCATACCATCAACCATGATAGGCGTCAAAGTCACAACTGTTGGAATACCAAAAGGCTTCGTGATTTCGCTAACATTCTTCATCATAACAACGGGACCCATAACAACACAACGGTCAAACTTCTCCTTAGCAAGAACATCCTTAAGAAAATCTAAACCCTTAAACCCCTTAGAACCATCATCAGTCGCCACGTAAAACTCATTACTTAACGCCTTAATTTCATCCTCATAGAAAAGCAAATCCTTAATCCGCGCGCCAACAACCGTGACAACAACATTACCTGCATAACGCAATGCTTTAACTTGCAAACGCATAGGCGCAATCATCACACCACCAGCAACACACAAAACCCGCCCAAAATGCTTAATTTCTGAAGGATTACCAAGCGGACCAGTAATGTTCCATATGCTATCGCCTTTCTTCAAAAGCCCCAACTGCTTAGTGGATTTGCCAACCTCATTGAAAACAAAAGAGATAGTCCCTTTTTTCGCGTCGTAATCAGCAATAGTAAGCGGAACACGCTCGCCTTTCTCGTCAACAATCACAATAATGAATTGTCCAGGCTTAGCCTTCTCAGCCATTTCAGGAGCATAAACCTCAAACAACTTAATCTTTGGAGCCAACTCTTCATTCTTCAAAATCTTATACATCCACTAAGCCTCCACTTTCACCAGTTTCAAAGGCGGCAAAGCCGTAACTTGTTTCCAAAACACATCCAACTTTTGGTTAAAGTCACCTACGCATCTTGGAGAAGCTTCAAAAAGCATAAAACGTTCTTGCAAACCCATTTTTTTCAAAGCGTCTTTTAGCACTGTCGTGTTTCTTTCTGCCGTGTCCCTTCCTTCTTGCAGTTTGCAGTCTTCTGCAGAGCACACAACTGCCATTACGCCGTCAAAGCCGTTCTGCAACGCGTTAACAACGTGTACTGGGTCAAGCGCCTTAAAACATGGAACCTCCAAGACAACAGCATTTCGCTTCTTGAAAAGCTCGCTTTCAGGGTCATCCAAAGCCTTAAACTCTGACCATTGGCAACTGAACACCAATATTACTGGTGTTTTTCCTCCAACCTTTAGTTTTTTAGCGGCTTCTCCATAACGTTTTAGAACATTTTCAAACTCGAAACCTTTAACTTGAATGGCATGGTGTGGACAAACAAGTTGACACGCGCCACAGCCCATACAGTAATCGTAAAGTATTTTGGGAGTCGCGAAAGGTTCAGCTTCAATAGCAGCGTATGGACATATGAAAACACATTTGTCGCAGCCAACACATTTTTCAGTTTCATAAACAACTTTCCGAGAATACTTCACAACTTTCACGGCGTCTTTGCTGAAACCCAACTGTTCAAGCACACTTCTGCCCAAAAGAAGCCGTCTCGTGTTAATCTTCGTGCCTTCCTTAAAACGGCAGAACGCATCTTCACACTGAACCGAAACAACATTCTTGATGCCGGATTTCAAGACCTTAAAAATGAATTCTGTTGGAACACGCCCAGAACACGGCAAACGCAAGGGAACATAATCCTTGACGCTTAAGCCCTGCTCAGCCAAGATTTCTTCAATTTCACACGTTGAAGGCGAGTTTCCACGGCACATCAAAACAAGCGTGTCACTCTTCACCTTTTTCCTCATGCAGTCCACGTAATCTACTAGTGTATTGTAGTCATAGTATACCATTTCAATGGCAAAAACTGGACAAGCACTGTAACATATACCGCAAACTTGGCACTTCTGTATGTCTATTTCGACTTTGCCAGTCTCAGCATCTCGCGTTATAGCTTCATACGGACAGACTGAATAACAAATTGAACAACGGCTACAGTAATCTTGATTGATAGTTACTGCACTAACGCATTTTTCATTCATCCTTGACACTTCTCCAATGTTAACTGCTTTCAGTTCCTTAATGTGTCAACCGCGCTTAGAAATCTTCAAAATGGATTTGCAACGATATAATAGTTTTGCAGCATTCCCTATTTTTTGTAATATGGTCTCCTAATGTACCCATAAGCTTCTAATGCTGCCGTTATGCCTTGCCCAACTGCTGCTCCAACTTGCTTGACGGGGTGATTTGTAACGTCGCCTGCAGCGTAAACTCCAGGAACATTTGTGCGTTGGAAAATGTCGATTTTAATGTAGCCACGCTCGTCAACTTCAACACCAGCCTCCTTTGCCAATTGACTGTTTGGGTCCTCGCCGACTTGAATGAAAACGCCATCGATTGCCATCTCTCGGGTTTCGCCACTTTGATTATTAAACAATATTACTTTTGTAACTAGTTTTTCGCCTTGAATTTCCCGCACTTCAGTATTCCACAAAATTTCAATGTTCTTTTTCGCAGCCAAATCTTTAACAAGAGCTTCTTCAGCGCGAAACTCGCTTCTGCGATGAGCAATTTTAACTTCAGATGCAAGTCCAGCAAGATATAAAGCCGTCATCACCGCTGAGTTTCCACCACCAACAACGAGAACACGCTTATCCTTAAATAATGGGCCATCACAGATTCCACAATAGCTAACACCTCTCCCGCGAAATTCCTTTTCGCCCGGAACATTAAGTTCGCGATAATGCGAACCAGACGCAATGATGACAGCGTTTGCCTCGTAAACTGCTCTGTTGGTTTTCACGATTTTCTTTTCGCCTTTAAGGTCCAAGCCAATTACGCTTTCGAATTCGCGGATTGTCACGCCTGTGCCTCTACAGTGCGCTGCCATCTTCTGTGCCAGTTCCATTCCATTTATGCTTTGAAATCCAGGATAATTCTCAATTAATGGAGCATCCACAGCTGTGCCTCCAGCCATTTTTCCTTCTAAAATGAGTGTTTTTAGACCGCTTCTTGCGCCGTAAATTCCAGCGGCAAGTCCAGCAGGCCCAGCGCCAATGATTATTAATTCCCAATTTTCCATGTGCTTTTCCCAAGAACAATAGTTGGGAGGTTGTTGTTTATGAATTATTCGTAATTGTGTGTTGCTATTTTGGTTTTATGCCGTAGACTTTGATGCTGGCAATTGAGTTAGCGTATTCTTTCATTTCTTCCAGTGAAATGTCAAAATCTTTCATCATAGCCTTTGCAGATGGGTCGTCAACAACGAAATTTACGGGGAAACGTGTTTCTTCAACAACCTTAACGTCTTGAAAGCCAGCGTTTTTGATTAATTCGAGATATTGGGCCTTCATCACTGCTCCGGAAATGCAGCCAACGTATGCTTGCTCGTTTTCCTTTATCGTTTTGGGTAGCTCTTTCAGCAAGACGATGTCAGAAATCATTAATCTTCCACCAGGCTTTAGCACTCTGAAGGCTTCTTCGAAAACTCTCTTTTTGTTTGGTGAAAGGTTGATGACGCAGTTTGAAATGATAACATCAACTGTGTTGTCTGCAACTGGAAGATTCTCAATTTCTCCAAGTCGAAACTCCACATTTTTGTATCCGCCTTTTCTACAGTTTTCTCTTGCCTTGTCAATCATTTCAGGAGTCATATCAACGCCGATGACGTGTCCTTTTTCTCCAACTTTTTTCGCTGTAAGAAAACAGTCAAGTCCGCCGCCAGAACCAAGGTCAAGAACTGTTTCGCCTTTCTTAAGTGATGCAAGCGCTACTGGATTTCCACATCCAAGACTGAAAGCGGCGCCTTCGGGAAGCGATTCCAGTTCTGTTTTGCTGTAACCAATCTTCTCATAATTTGTGTTGCATTCTGAACTGTTGCCGCAGCAGCAAGATTCTCTTTTAGCAGCCTTAGCGTAGCTTTTTCTCACTATTTTCTTGATCTTTTCTTCTCTTACCAAGTTAACACCTTCTTACTTAAAAACATCCTTCAATATTGGTCCAAGCATGTTTTTCACTGTGTTTCCAAGTGCTTCAGCTTTGACCATCATGATGCAGCATACTTCGCCGTTGTGTTCGCATCCTATAACTGCTAATTTATCGTTTGGTTTCAGTTTGGCTTTTTCTCGTAAATCTTTTGGCAGAACGATTTGTCCTTTAGAATCAACCGTCACTACCGCGTCGACTTTGCAACATCCCTTATTGTTACTCATGTTTTCACTTCTTTAGAGACAATGCAAAGCAGAATATTTAGGCTTTTCTGGATATTCTGATTTTTCTGAAAAATCCAACAACAAATAATATAAAAGAAAAGCTAAATCGCCAAAGCAAGCAGTTCCGCTATATCCATTATCTGGATTTTGCCCTCATTTCCAGTCGTCTTAACAGCATCTTCTATGGTTAATAGACAGAATGGACATGCCACAGCCAAAATTTCCGCTCCAGCTTCAACAGCATCCTTAACGCGGATTTCTGCCAAACGTGGACCTGGAATGTCAACCCAAAGTCTTCCACCACCACCTTCGCAGCAAAGGCTTCTGGCTCTTGAACGGTCAAATTCTAACAGTTTAACTCCTGGCACGCTTTCGATGACTTTGCGTGGTTCTTCGTAGATGTTGTTTTGTTTTCCGAGGAAGCATGGGTCGTGATAGATTACTTTTTTGTTAACTTCTTTTGTGAAAACTAGTTTTTTCTCGTCTATCAGTTTTGCAAGTAGTTGCGTGTGATGTTGCATTTCAACGCTTGTTTGATTATATCTATTCTTGAATGCGTGAAACCCGTGAGGACAGCTTGTTACAGCTTGCTTTACATTGTATTTGTTGAAAATTTTCATGTTTTCTTCAACGAGAAAATCGAACAAGCCTTTCTCGCCCATACCGTAAACTTCGCTTCCACAACACGTCTCCTCATCGCCCAACACGCCAAAGTTTAATCCGGCTTTCTGAAAACACGCCCCGAGGCTTTTGGCTACGCTTTGCACTCTCGGGTCATAGGCTGATGTGCAACCAACATAATAGAGGAATTCTGCGCCTTGCGAAATATGTTTGAGATTTAAGCCTTGACTCCATTCTGAACGTTTGTTCCGAATTCGTGCCCAAGGGTTGCCATTTTTGAATATGCTTTCCAATGCATCGCGAATTGTCGGTGCAATTTGTCCTTCTTCGACAGCCATGCTGCGAATGTCAATTAGAAATTCGTATGGGTTTATTTCTTTTGGGCATCGCACGCCGCATGTGGAGCATGTCGTGCAACTCCACAACTCATTCTGCGGATGAATTGTTAACTTGCCAAGTGTGGCGACTTCGCGCATGTATTTTCTAACGTTTAAGTTAGCTTTTCTTGCTACTGGACAGCTTCCAGTGCATGTTCCACATTGGATGCATTCGAGAAGTTTATGTTTCTGTGCGAGTTCTTGAGCGTTCATGTTCAACATCACTTTTAACTAAATGGGGGCATAAGATTTTTAATAAGTGTTTTCCCTTGTATCATCTAAAACTATCATGGAAAGCGGAGATTGTCAAGAATGGAAAAGAAAACACCGAGAATCGGGATTTTCGTCTGCGAATGCGGCGGAAACATAGGCGACGTTGTGGACGTTAAAGCAGTTGTTGACGCAATTAAAAATTGGGAAGGTGTAGCAGTAGCCAAATATCACAAGTATTTATGTTCTAAACCAGCTCAGGAAATGATTATTGAAGCCATAAAAAAGGAGAATCTGGACAGAGTTGTAGTTGCTAGCTGCACGCCGCGTATGCACCTTGCTACTTTTCAAAGCGTGCTGGAAAGGGCTGGGTTAAATCCTTACATGCTTGAGTTTGTGAATATTCGAGAACAAGATTCTTGGGTTATGGGTCCACATCCATCGCAGGAAGCTACGAAGAAAGCGGTAAGCTTGATTAGGGGTGGTTATGAGCGGAGTAAGGAGCTTGAGCCTTTAGAAACTATCAGCGAGAAGGGTTCGCGGGAAATTCTTATTGTTGGCGGTGGAATTGCTGGGATTACGGCTGCGCTTGAGCTTGGTTATTTGGGTTATAAAGTGCATTTGGTTGAGCGAAAGCCGAGTATCGGCGGGAACATGGCGAAGTTGACGAAGGTTTTTCCAACTTTAGATTGTGCACAGTGTATTTTGACGCCGAGGATGGCTGAGGTTGGTAGGAATTCGAATGTTAATTTGCTTACTTATGCTGAGGTGCAAGAAGTTAGTGGGCGTCCTGGTAATTATAATGTTAAGGTGTTTATGAAACCGCGTGGTGTGGATGTTCAGAAGTGTAGAAGTTGTGGTGTGTGTGCTAAGGTTTGTCCGGTTTCTGTTCCGGACGAGTTTAATGAGGGTTTGTCGAAGCGAAAGGCGGCTTACATTGAGTTTCCGCAGGCTGTTCCTTCTGCTTATGTGATAGATTTTGAGGCTTGTAACAAGTGCCGTAAATGTGAGCAGCTTTGTCCTGCTAAAGCCATTAATATTGATGATGCTGGGCAGGTTGTGGAGTTGAAGGTTGGCGGCATAATTTTGGCTACTGGTTATCAGCTTTATGATGCGCGTAAACTTGAGACTTTTGGTTATGGTGTTTACAAGGATGTTATTACGATGATGGATTTGGAGCGGTTTGTTTCTGCGACTGGTCCAACTGGTGGGTATGTTAAGCGTGCGGATGGCATTGATGTTAAGCGTGTGGCGATTGTTTTGTGTGCTGGTTCGCGTGATAAGAAATATATTCCTTATTGTAGCCGCATTTGTTGCATGTACGCTTTGAAGCAGGCTTTTGTGTTGAAGAAGATGTTGGGTATTGATGTTACGATTTATTATACGGATATTAGGGCTACTGGAAAGGGTTATGAGGATTTGTATTGGCGTGATCAGGAAGCTGGTGTTACTTTTATTCGTGGGAAAGTGGCGGAAGTTTTTAAGAATAACAGTAATGGTAAGCTTGTGGTTCAGGCTGAGGACACGTTGACTGGTGAGGTTGGCGAAGCAGAGTTTGACATGGTTGCTTTGGCGACGCCCATGGTTCCTCCTAAGGGTTTGAAGGAGCTTGCGGAGAAGATGAAGGTTTCGATTGGTGAGGATGGTTTCATAACTGAGAAGCATCCGAAGCTTGACCCTGTGGATTCGCTTGTTACTGGAATTTTTGCTTGTGGTTGCGCTTTGAGTCCGAAGGATGTGCGTGATACGGTTAGTGATGGTTTGGGGGCTGCTGCTAAGGCGGCTTTGTTTTTGAAGAGTGATTATGTTACTACGAGTCCGGAGAAGGCGTTTGTGATTGCGGATTTGTGTAACGGTTGTCAAGCATGTGTGCCTGTTTGCCCAGTTAATGCGATAACGATGCAGAATGGTAAGGCTAAGGTTGACCCGTTTCAGTGTGTTGGGTGCGGTGCTTGTATTCCTGTTTGTCCGCAGGAAGCGATTGATTTTCGGAATTCGACGAGTAGGCAGTTGTTTGCGCAGTTGCGTGGAGTGCTTGCGGATAAGGATGCTGGCGAAGTGCGGGTTGTGGCGTTTGTGGATAAGAATGTTGGGTATACAGGTATGGACTTTTTGGGTTTGGACCGTGCGAATTATCCGGAGAATATTCGTATTATCGCGGTTCCTTCTACGGCGATTTTGGGTAGGAAGCATTTGCTTAGTGCGTTTGCTTTTGGTGCAGATGGTGTTTTGGTGATTGAAGGTAGTGAGGAGATTGATGAGAAGTTTACGAAGAAGCGGATGATTGAGTTGGGTCGGGAGTTGGCGCAGTTTGGTGTGGAAAGCATGCGTGTGCGGTATAGTTATGTGCCTTTGCCAGTTTATAAGAAGGCTGCGGAGTTGTTTTCGATGTTTACTGAGCGTATTAAGAAATTTGGTCCTTTGGCGGACGAGAAGCGGAATGCGATAAGGCAGAAGTTGAATGTTTAGGCGATTGTGTTCTTTTTGTGCGCGGAGAGTTATAGCCCCCCTTATAAATAGGTTGAAATTGTGGTTAGGGTTTGGGTTGTTGGTTAGGTCGAAGCTATTTTGTGTTTAGGATTTTGAGTGTGATGGGTTTTTGTTTGCAGGCTTTTTTGCACGCTTTTAATATGGTTTTGTTCCAGTTTTGTGGGTAGTGTATTAGCGTTATGGTTTTGTAGTTTGTGCGTTTGATGTAGTTTGCGATTTGGTTTGCGACGTATTCTATTGTTTCTTTGTCGAGTGGCATGGCGGTTTCGTGTTGTGAGAGGGGGTAAACTTCGTCGAGTTCGATTGGGATTACTCCGAAAGGCGCAGCGTAAAAGCAAATGTGCATGTCGTTTAAGTTTTTGTTGAGGCTTTTTTGGATTTGTTTGAATTCTGGTGATTTGTGGAAGGGTTTTGTTCGTGTCTGTGGCACAAGCAAGAGAGTTTTTGCGTTTTTGGGTGGTGTGTATCTTTCTGTTAAGCGTTTTTTGTGGCGGACTATTTCTGGTCGCATTAATCCTACTGAGCTATAGTAGAAGAGTCCGCTTGGTTTTGTTGTTGGGCTATGTTTTTCGATGAATTCTTCATATTTCTTTAATTGTTTTAACGCTTGGAGCAGTGAGGGGTGGACGTGGGCTCGCATTTCCAGGTGTTCCCATAGACGTCCGTCTTTTATGGCTTGTTTTATGCGTTTTAGCTCTGCAACACAGACGTATAGGTTGTGTTCTGCAAGGAAGACTTCTCTTTCGTTTTTGGGCATTTCCAAAACTTGTTTCGGCGTCACCTTTGCGCATTTTGGGCATGTACATGGGAAATAGTCTAGGTCGTTTAAATGGTGTGTGCCCGAGTCTGTCATGTAGCGGTTTTGGCGGGCGTATATGGCGTAGGCTGCAGAGTCGAAGAAGTCGCATCCGAGAGCTATTGCCAATGCGAACATGAAGGGGTGTCCAGCACCGAAAAGGTGTAAGGGTCTGTCTGATGGCAAGTTCATTTTTGCAGTCATTATCATGTCTACGAGTACGTCGAAGCGGTAGGTTTCCATGACTTCTGTTGGGCTTCCTAAAGCGTGAATTTGGAAGGGCAACTTGCTCATTTCGCGGGCGGATTTAGCCACTAAATCTAGATGTTTGCCTCCTTGGACTGGACCAACCCATAGGATGTCATCGCGGGTTTTGGTTTTGAAAAGCTGTCGTGCACGTTTTAGTGTTTCTTTTACTGTGTTTTGTGCGTGGGTTTTTGTGACTTTCCAGCCTGTTGGAATGTCTAGGATTGTAGCGATGTCCGTGTCTATCTGTTCTTGGTATTGGATTATTTCTTTTTGTGTGATGTCTATGTTGCCGTAAACGAGGATTTGGTAGGCGCCAGAATCCGTCATTATTGCACCGTCAAAGCCTAAAAACTTGTGTAAGCCTTGCTGTATAGGCTGATCATGGAAACGCTTGCGGATTATGTAAGCGTTGGTTATTAACGCGTTTAAGCCAAACTCAGTCATTATCCTTTTCGGCGGAATAGGCTGAATAGAAGGGTTAACAACAGGAAACAACAAAGGAGTCTCAACAATACCGCTTTTAGTTTTTAACCTACCAATCCTCGCAAGCAAATCCCGCTCCCTAACCTCAAAATTCATTATCAAACCTAAACAGAATCAGAATGAACGTGCTTATAAAAATGTGGACAGAGTATGTGGTTGAACCGTAAAGTATATCAGAATGTTTGCATGGAAAGATTGTTGGAGATTGTTATGTGTTTGTAACTATGAATATTTAAGACATTGCTTTAGTTTAGAGAGACAAATGAGGTAAATTAGAAAAATGCGTTTATTTGTTGAGCTAAGAGGTTAATTGCGGCAAGAAGGGACGTCTGATTTCAATTCTGAGTTTTCCTCAGAGATATTCAACAGGGGCATATTGCCGAAATTATCAGCATCTTTCTATTTTTTTTCACCACATTCTTTAACCAACAGTGTTGGAAAAACAAAAATAGTGAAATTGACACACGAAAACTTTGCTTTCTGGAGATTGAAATTATGAGAAAAGAAAAATTAGTAGCTCTAGCGGCAGTAACTCTCATCTTGTTCGCTATCCTTCCAAGCTTATCATTTGCCAGACCTCAAAATGACGCAGGTAGCGGTACAGATGCTGGCAACACTCCTTCAACAGCTTTACCAATCTCGCCAGGCTCATACAAAGGCACCCTATACTATCCAAGTCCAACCGACACGGTAGACTTCTACAATTTCACTATCACGGTTGGAGACTGGATGTACGTGACCATGACTCCTCCATCCACTGCTGATTTCCAATTAGAAGTCCACAGTCCAGACGGAAACGTGTATGGTTCTTACAACGGTGCTGGGCAGATGGAAAGCATCAACCACCGAGCCGAAATAGGGGGCGTTTGGAGCATACGCGTTTCACGATATACTGGTGAAGGGCAATACACATTCAACTTAAGCATAACATCAGGACACGCGCAGTTGACAGTGTGTGTTCCACAAGCACCTCCAGAAGGAGTCATTGTATGGATAGACGGACAAGCTTACATAGCATACGCAAACACTCCAGTGGTCGTCACCCTAGCAACGGGCACACACACTTGAAGCGGAAAGAAGCTTTCTCAAAGAAGAATGGATGCCTGGAACCTACTATATCTACACGTTCCAGAAATGGTCAGACGGCGTAACAGCAAACCCACGCAATATAAATCTAACTCAAAACATGACAATAACAGCGTACTACTTACGGTCAAAATACGGAATACAAATTTATTAAGACGAACACACTTCTTACCCTCTCTTTTTCTACGGCAAATTACGCCAAAACCTTAACTAGACGAAACAATTCTAGCTACTCAACAGGTAGTGAATAATAGATGAGTATAAATAAACTTGTCAAAGACGAAATTTCTGGTGTTGTTGCTAAGGGTTTTGTTGAGCAAATCGCGCATTTTCATCGCATTCAAGGCTCCACAATGTTTCATGAAGCCGCAGAATACGTCAGAAATGAACTGTTAAAAATAGGCTTAAAAGACGCTGTAATCGAACAGTTCACGGCGGACGGCAAAACCCAATACTGGACACACACTTCACCCGTTGGCTGGACAGCCAAAAGCGCAGAACTCCACCTCGTCGAGCCAGAAGAACGCCTAATCGTACGCTACGAGGACGTACCCACTTGCTTGCACACATACAGCAAAGCCACGCCGCCCGAAGGTGTAACCGCAGAGCTAATAGACGTGGGCAAAGGAACAAAACCCGAAGATTACGAAGGCAAAGACGTAAAAGGCAAATTCGTCCTCGCCACAGGTAGAGCCCATACGGTTCACGAAGAAGCAGTGCGGAAACGCGGCGCCTTAGCAGTAATAACAGACACGCTAACCTACGAAATGCCCGGAGTCCGCGAAAGCCTCGACATACCAGACGCTCATGCTTATCAAAGTATATGGCCAAAAGCCGAAGAAATCGACAAAGTAACATTCGGCTTCAGCCTATCCAAACGCCAAGGCAACATGCTCCGCGCTTTGTTGGCGAAAGGCAAACCCGTGAAACTCAAGGCAAAAGTGGACGCGCAACTTTTCAGCGGCTACTCAGACGTGGTAACCGCCACAATAAAAGGCAAGTCGAAGCCAGACGAAGAAATCTTCCTCATAGCGCATTTGTGCCACCCAAAACAAAGCGCAAACGACAACGCTTCAGGAAGCGGCTTACTAATCGAAATCGCACGCACAGTCACAATGCTAATAAACAGCGGCAAAATCCAACCGCCAGACAGAACCATACGCTTCTTCTGGGTTCCCGAAACACTAGGCACAGTCGCATACCTAAGCCAACACGAAGACATGTTCAACCATTTCATAGCGGGCATAAACTTGGACATGGTAGGACAAAACCAGGAACTCTGCAAATCCACGCTAAACTTGGACTGCACACCAGACTCTTGCCCATCTTACTTGAACGATTACGTTTACAGCCTAATTGAACAGTCCACCAAAGAATTCGACTCGCCAACCGCTTTCGGTTCAAGCTCAACCTTCCGCTACGCAGCAACAGCCTTTAGCGGAGGAAGCGACCACGCAGAATTCACAGAAGCAACCGTACACGCCCCATGCGTGATGCTGCTACAATGGCCAGATCTCTACTACCACACAAGCATGGACACAATTGACAAAGTAAGCGAAGACAGCCTCAAACGCGTAGGCTGGATAACCACAGTTGCCGCGTTAACACTTGCAAACGCCACAGCCGAAACCGCATATTTACTGGCACAGCTAACCGCTTCAAAAGGCATAACCCGCCTAGAAAACGCAACCACAGAAGCAATCGAGACGCTGTTCAAGAAAAAAGAAGACCCAAAACTTAAAGACAAACCAGAAGAACTAGCCAAAGAACTCACAAAAACAGCCACATACTACAAAAACAAAATAGCACACATCACATGGCGAGAACAAGAAGCAACCAAATCAACCCAAAAACTCGCACAAACACCAAAAATAACCGCCTTCATAAGTGGACTCTGCGAAGAAATCACAAACCAAGGCAAACAAAAAACCGCAAGAATAGAAGAAACTCTAAACTTCATCACAGAAACATCCGCCTTAACCATTCCAACAACCATAGAAGAAACCGAACCAGAAAAAGAACTGAAAAAACTAGTTCCAAAACGCTTGTTCAAAGGCACATTAAACTTCGACATACTAAAGAAAACCTTAGGCGAAAAAGAATACGAATGGTACGAGGAAATCTGGGAGAAAGACCCCCAATTCGGCAAAAAAATAGGTGAACTAATAAACTTCATGGACGGAAAACGAAACGCACATCAAATTCTAACAGCAGTCTCAGCAGAATACAACGAAACCAGCCCAGAACTTGCACTAAAGTTTCTCAGAGACCTAGAAAAAGCAAAACTACTCACTTTTGAATAGCTCCACCCTTCTTCCTCGCTCTCGTTTCTTCCAGAAAAAGCGGCAAAACCGCAGACACACCTATTGTTAAGGCAGAAGCGTAAAAAGGCGCCAACTGCCCCCACGCATCCCAGAGAACACCACTCAAAGCATTTCCAATTATCAACCCAACCCAAAATGTCGTCGCCGAGACACCATTAACGAAGCCCCACTGTGACTGAGGCGTAGAATCCATCATAAGCGTCTGAAAAGCAGGCCAAGACATATTCAACAAAGCATTAGACAAGAACATAAAAAGAACCAATTCAGCAAAATTGTGCGAATAAGCAAACAACAAGAAAAACGGAGAAGACACCAAAAACGTCCAAAACATAACCTTTCTCCTGTCAAATCGGTCACTGCACTTGCCGCCTGGAAGTTGCACAACAATCGAAGCAACACCAAAACCCACAGCATACAATATTCCAATTAAAGTGTAATCCAAGTTAAAATTCAGCCTAGCAAAAACCGAAATCACCGGTCCAGTCGCGCCGATGCCGACGCCTTGAATTATGTTAATCAACGAGAACATAACAAGCACAAACAAATATTTCCCAGCTACGCTGCTGTCAGCGTCATTTACGCTTTCAGCTTTCGCTTGTGGCTTTCTCCGAGTCTCACGCATCAGAAGCGTCAACGGAAAAACACTCAATATCAAAATGAAACACGCAAAGAAAGGAAAACGAATACCCAAAGCATCCGCGGCTGCTCCACCCAAAAAAGGAGCCACTGTCGAGCCAACCAACCATGAGATGTTCGTCCACCCATAAGCCGAAGCCATTCCACCGTTTGCAGAAGCATCCGCCACAATTGCCCAACGAACCGGAATATACAAACCCGTCGCGAAACCACTCAGCATCGCCCAAGGCACCAAATCCACCCAATTGTTGGCTAAGGCATACATTAAAGGCGGAAAAGCAGCCAGTAACGTTCCCAAAGCATGAATTTTTCTTCTACCATACTTGTCAGAGAGGAAACCGCTGAAAATCTGCACACCAGCCGCAAAAGCATTTGAAACAGAAAAGACAAAGCCAAGTTCTGTCATGGAAGCGTTAAGTTCAGTAATATAAATTGGCCATATTGGACTAATCAGGTTGAGGGTTAAGGAGCAAACTAAGAAAACGATGGAAAGAAGCAGTATGTCTCGTCCGTAACTCATAAAGCGTTGCAATCTCGTTGCCCCTAGTCAAGCTAACCAGCCATCCTTCGAAAATGTCAACCGTCTATTTAACAATTATGGGCTGGACGTAACGCCATATCGAGCAGAACATGTTTATAATTGTGATTTTGTTTACATTACCCTGTTCACAGCAGACAGAGGCTAAAAGCATGGTTTGCACAATTAAAATCTATGAAAAACCAAAACTTAACAATCCAGTTCTGATAGAGGGCTTGCCAGGCATAGGATTCGTAGCCAACATTGCCTCTTTACATTTAATCAGCGAGTTAAAAGCCAAACTTTTCGCCGAGATTCTCTCCGCTTCTTTTCAAGACTTGGCTGTGACAACCGAAACTGGAGGCGCACGTTCACCAATAAACGAGCTTTACTATTACAAGGCAGACGGCGGCGGTCGCGACTTAATAATATGGTATGGCAACACCCAAGCGTTAACAACTTTTGGGCAATACGAGCTCTGCGGACGCGTTTTGGACATAGCGGAAGAGTTAGACTGCCGTTTTCTAGTCACCCTAGGCGGGTTTAAACAAGACGAAATAAAGGAAATTCCACAGGTTTACTGCGCAGCCACAGACGCTGAGACCGCAAAGGAAGCCTTAAGCTTGGGAACGAAGATGATGGTTGGACAAATCTTCGGCGTTGCTGGGCTTCTAGTAGGGCTTGGCAGGCTCAGAGGCTTCAAAGGTTTCTCGCTTTTAGTCGAAACACCAGGAACTTATCCTGACGCTAACGCTACGCGTTATGCTTTGTCGGTGCTGAACAAGTATTTGAACATGAATGTTGACTTGTCAAAGTTGGATGTGGCTGCGGAGAAGACCCAAAAAATACTGGAGTCTTTCGGTTTGATTAGAACTGTCGTTGAACCACAAAAGAAGGAAGAGCAGAAATTCCGCTGGTTCGTCTAAAATCGCAAATATATAATTTAGAAAGGAGTGTAGAAGTCTTCGATTTTGCTGAGGATGCTCTCTATTTTCATGTGAGGCTTCATTTCTTCTCTCCATTCCTTTGGAAGCTTCAGTCTAAACTGTCCAGCAGCTCGTCCATCCATTATGATAATTACGCCTTTATCTTCCGGACTGCGTAAAAGTCTTCCAGCAGACTGCGCCAACGCATTTAAGCATGGAATGTCATTTGCATATTCTAAGGCTTTGTCTCCGAATTTTTCTCTAAAAAACGTGTATAGCGCTTCTTGAAGTTCTGTTCTCTTTGGGTATGGCAAGCCAACGATAACAACCGAAGAAAGCATGCTTCTTCCTTCAGTGGACATGTCGACTCCTTCGCTAATTTTGCCCCTGGCGACGCCGAACACGACGCATTCTCTGTTGTTTTTTAAGAAACGGAGCACATCCACAATTTTTGTGCCTTTTTCTTCAACAACCAAAGGAGAATCAAACTCTGCTAGCTTGGCTATTTGGCGCATTATTTCGTATGAAGGGAAGTAAACGGCTACCCGCCCTTTGATTTGCTGGACTATTTGTGTTAAGTGGTCTGCTATTCGCTTCCATTGCGCTTCATTACGTTTTTCAAACTGTGTTGTAACTGCTTTATCCACTAGGATAAGCCTGTTTTCTGGCGGAAACGGACTGGGAAGTTCCATGTTTCTGCAGCGTTTTCGGTCGATGCCTAAAACATCAATGTAATAGTTTGCGTGCCAAAGCGTTCCGGACATTAATATGGCAGAGCGAAGTTCGTTGATGACACTTGCAGCAACCGAAGGGTCAAGACACTTAATTCCAATTCTAACATGTCTTCTTCCTTCTCTGTCAAGCTCAACTTTAACGTAACGCACATAAGCCGAACCAGAAAGTTTAACCCAATTTAGCAAGAAGCCTGCACAGCGAGAAAGGTAGGACACTGGGCTTTTGCCTACTTCAGCCCTTTTTTGCCGTATGTATTCACCTTTTTCTAGAAGCTCAGAAGCGAACTCTTTCAGTTTGCCAGTTTCTATTCGAAGGTTTTTGGATAAGGCGTTGATTATTTTGTCTGTGTCAATAACGTGTTCAACATCTAATCCATAGTTTTTGTAAACCGTTTTTCCAAGCTCTAAAAGCGCATTGTGTAACGCGTCTAAAAAGCCATAATCATCCAAGCCGAAGTCTTTGACTTCTCTCAATGCCCGCTTGATGCTTGTTGATGAGAGTTCGTCTGAAAAGATTCCAGATGCGTAATAGGGCAAGCTGTGTGCTTCGTCGAAAACACAGTTTATGTTTTCTGTTCGCAGTCCAGCCTTGCCGAGAATTGAGCCTCTAATGGCGTCTACAAGAATGTAGTTGTAATTGCCAATTACTATGTCGGCGTGTCTCGTTAGGATTTTTGTCACTTCGTAGGGACAGAGTTCTTGGCTTTGGCAGATTTCGTAGACTTCCTCGGGCATTAATGGACCGACTTCTTTGATTTTGTTAACGACGTTGAAGGTGTGCCGGCTTGGTTTCCAATCAGTGTAGGTTCTATCGTAGTATTTGCATGTTTTTTCGAAAGCGCCTTCCTTTAAGTCTTTGCAATAGTAGAGGAAATCGCGGTAGCTTAGGTTCTTAAGTTTTGGGTCTTCTATAATTTGGGGGCACAGTTCTTTTTTGCTTTTGAAAACTGAAGCGACAAAGCTTGAGTCACAGTGTTTCTTAATGCTTTGAAGTTCTCTGCAGTAGATTTCAAGCTGGTTTCTGGTGCGGGTTAATGCGAGAAGTTTGCCAACTGAAGAGTCAGACTCTTTAGCAATCAAGAAAGCGGTTAACACTGAAATGGATTTTCCAGTGCCGCATGGAGAAGAAAGCAAGCCTAAGTTTCCATTTTTAATTACATTAAAAGCAAATCGTATTGCTTTAAGTTGAAAGGGACGAAAATCTGGGTAAGGAAAAAACTCTCTAACTAACCTATGAAAATCCTTCTCACTTTCGATTTCTATCTGGGTTAGTTCATCAGCCATAATAATCATTCTTCATTTATTGCCCAGAGAAACATAAGAAAGGAAGGAATGAAAAGTCATTTTTGCAAGCGTTATCCTTTAATGTCGCTGATGAACTGCTCGTAGACTTTCTGCACCCGTTCAGCCGCTGGACCAGAACCTTCAACGACACCTTTCTCTGTAACTTTAACTTTGTCCATGACCCATATGAACCCTTTATCCTCGTAAAGCCTCACCATTGTTGGGAATACTTTTTCCAAACGGTCTGCGAGCGCTTTCATGTCGAAGGGTTTTTCCACGCTTATAATTTGGGCTACTGTAGCTCCATTTAGGAAAACTCTATGCAAGGCTTTTCCTGTTTCATCTTTTGCTTCGCCTAGACATAAGCTTAAAGTGTCGGGGTTAATGCCGATTAATGTTCCATTATAGGTTTTTCCAGTCGTAGTCGCAACAACCACGCTTTTGTCAACTAACGCTGTGACTTCGGTGAAGAATTTTCTCTGCGCTACTGACAATCTTTCAAACCTCCATTACCACCCTTAACACTTATGAAAACCCATATTTAGGATTTTAACAAAACACAAAAGGAACTTTCCAACACAAACTACCAAATAAAAGTAAGATGACCTTTTCTGGAGAGAATCACAATGAATGAAATTGAACTGGTCGAAGAAACGGCGCGTAATATTCTATTAGAAAACCCTGACAGGGTGGTTCGTTTTCGTCTCTTACGTGACGTTTTGAAACTGTCACCTTCCAATGGTAGGCTTATCAGCGCTAAGCAAGAAATGCTGCAGAGTCGATGGGTTCTGGAACTTAAAAAAGAACAAAAAGAAGATGGAAGCTGGGGAAGATTTCACTCCGCAATGAAAACCAAAGGAAAAATCTTAACCACAGAAGCCGCAGTTGAAAGAGGCTTAGCATTAGGCTTAGAAGAATCAGACCCCATTTTTCAAGCCACAATAAACTATCTTTCACGTTTACTTGACGGCTCACTTGATTTTCCAGACCCGCCAGAACGAAACAACCGCTGGGCTACGGGTAAGCAGCTTTTTGTCGCTGCAACCTTAGCCAGAATATGTCCAACTCACCCAGCTATTGACAAAGCATGGGATTTGTGGGCTAAAATCGCAAAGCACACGTTTGCTTCGGGCAAGTATGATTCAGAAGCGGAAATACAAGCGCACAAGACGCTGACTGGCGCTTCTGTCAAGAACAGCTATTTAATGCTTAACGGCAAGTATCAATTGGCTCTTCTCGGCTCAAGAGCCGCAAAACTTCCAGCAACGCTCGAATACGCCTTGGTTGATTGGGTGTGGCGCAATGAGGAAGGTGTTGGTTATTTGGGGATTCCATTATCAAACATTCCAAATCATTTTACGCCGGGAATACTGGATAGGTTTTTCACGTCCTTTGAGCTGCTTTCTCATTTTTTAAGCTGGCGCAAATTTGCAAAAGACATAATTGACTGGTTGTGGACGCAAAGGAATAATGAAGGCTTATGGGATTTTGGACCACGCGCAAGCATGTCAGTTTATTTTCCTCTTTCGGAAACATGGCGGACCCCAAGGCATCGTCAGCATGACTGGACAACACGTGTTCTCGCATTGCTAAGAAACTACTATGAAACCCCCAACCAATTAAAAATGAAAAAGGAACATTAGCTATTCTAAATCGTCTATATCATCTGCTAGATATGTCAAGTCGAAAGGTTTCAGAATTATTCCCGTTTTCAAACTTACAAGAAAAGATTGGACATCGCTTGCAAAATCAGCAAAACTCACTATGAAATCCCGCATGAAATCCGCATATTTAGAATAATTCTTGTGGACTGAAACTATTATGCCATCTTTTCCCAATCCTTCTCCATCAGAGGCAAAAATCACATTAGAATGCCTCTTATACCACTCCTTCACCAACCGAATTCTCTCTTCAACCGTGGCTTTCTCATAAGTCCTAGCCTTCACGAACGTGAACGCTAAAAGCTCGTAGCCAATCTTGTCAAATTCCGGAACAATCGTGTAGCTTCTAACATATTTATCCGTGAGTTTCCTAAGCCTAGTCACCGTTGGCTGCGATAAGTTAACAGCTTTAGCTAGTTCTCTATCGCTTCTTTTTGAGTTACGAATTAACTCTTTCAACAGTTTAGCGATGTTTTCTTGTTTCATGACTTTCGCTGTGTTTTCAGAGTTATTAATGTTTTCGGAAGCAGAAATCAAGATTTACAGAAGCGCGTTTCCAAGCTGTGCTGTGCAGTGAATTATTTCTTTCTTTTCGGAAAGAGTTTGTCAATTTTCTCTTCTTCTAAAGGTTTGGTTGCTAAGCTTACAAGAAAGTAGACCGCGGCAGAGCCGAACATCAAAGCCAGCGCCCAATAACCCCAATGATACAAGCCGAAAAGTTTTCCATAAGCATTTGGATGCAAAACCGTTAAAATTAAGCCGTAAACTATTGTGGCAATTGCACCCCATTTTGTAGCTCTCTTCCAATACATAGAAACGCCGACGACGAAAAAGAAAATTCCCGCCTGAGCCACGGCAGAGCCAGCCATAAACTCTGAAAGAATAGGCGGAGGAGAAGTCAAAGTCCACCATAAAGGTATGGCAATGAACGGAACAAGCATGGCTTTTGTAAGACATAAAAGTTTTCTTGAAGGAATTGTTGGACGAAAATTGTAAATGAAATCTCTCGTAATGTTAGTCGCCATAATCATAACCATCCCAGCTAAAGTGGCAACAGACGCGGCAAAAACGCCAGCCGCAAACAAAGAAGCAAGCGGAACTCCACCGACACTTATGCTCACAAACGTGGCTGCTGAATCTCCATACATTGGCTTGTATTGCACCGCCATTAAAGCGTCTCCCCAAACTGCCCGCGCGGCAAATCCGACAACACCAATCCACAGCGGCGTCAAGCCACCAACGATTAAGATAAGAAGCATCATCCAATATTCACGCTTGCCAATTTTTCGAGTGCCAAGAAAACGTGCCATATTATGTGGAAAACCAGTAGCCATAAAAAGAAACATAAAAACCGCTGCGGTAACGCCCACCCAGTCTGCGCCTGCAAAAGCTAAACCTTCAGGCGCCGGCAAAGGCAAAGTATAATCTTTCAAAGGTATTGAAGTTTCAACTCCACCGGGTTTTGTAAAAGTTTGCAGTTTAATGGCATCTGCGATGTTTGCTGGTCCACCTGCCCAAGCTAGCGATGCTATGCCCAATGTCCAACCAACCGCAGTTAGAAGGATTCCTTGAAAACATGAAACCCACTGTGTGCCAGTGTAGCCGCCAACAGCAATGTAAACAAGAACCAAAATGGCGGTAGCCACGAGACTCCACTGGAAAGACGTGTTTGTCGTTATGGTCCAGACAGTTGCCATCGCCTTGTATTGACCTACACAATACACTATGAGGAGAATAATCATGGCAAACCCAGCTAACGCCTGCACAAATTTGCTTTCAAATCTTACACGCAACATTTCAGGAACGGTTCGCGCCCCAAGCGCTACGTATCTCCGCATTCGATAACCAATAACCAAGCATAACGCTGTACCCATTATACACATAGTGCCTATTAACCAGCTGCCAGCCCAACCGTAAGCATACCCTAAACCTGCATTTCCAAAAATCGCCCACCCACTAAGGTAAGAAGCAATTAAAGCGAAACCTGTAACGAAAGGACCTATGTCTCCACGTCCTACTAGCCATTCTTCAAAACTTTTAGCTTTCCTTCTCATGAAAAAACCCAAAAGAACACTTACCGCTAGAAAAGCGGCAATAGCAGCGATTACGCCAGCTGCAACTTCAGAAGAAGCTTCAGGTATGGACGCACTCATCAATCTTCCTCCCAATAATAACGCGTTTTTATCAGAACCGCCAAAACTCCAAAAACTATTGCCAAGATCGCATGTCCCCAGTAAGCGTACCATTCGCCAAGCAGATACGCAAGAACTGGAACCAGAATTACGCAAAGAATTAGGATAGCTGAGAGAATGTATACTTTCAGCCGGCATCTCCTCTTTATTTTTCTTTTCATCCATCGAATTTGATATTTAAGTTATTCTAGAACGGCTTAGAGAAAAAGACGTTTAATTGGGCGAGTCGAAAAATTGGTTATGAGGCTGCGTTTTTCCTTTTGCGTGCAGTTTTCGGTGATTTCTCCTGCATCATGGTTTCTTCCAGAGAGTTTGCTTTGCGCAGTTCTTCCATATACCAGCCTCTATTACGAGAGTAGTTTAAACCAACAAGTATTCCAAAGACTATGAGGGAGCATCCGCTAATTATCAGCGATAGACCTAAAACTGCCCCCACAAACGGTTCGGTGACGTAGGGAAAAATAAGGAACCAATTTGGCTGTGATGTTAGGCTTAGGGTTTCGAGGATGCCGCCTACAAGGAAAATGGCGCCTGCTAAAAACATCAGGTATGAGAGGGTTTCGTTGTGTCTTGATTCTTCCGCTTTTTCATGAAGGTAATCTCTGAAGGACATGGAGGTTCAATATGTCAGATAACTGAACGTATACGTAAATCTTATTATATTCAAATAAACATTCAAAAAACGAATCAATAATAACTAAAAAGGCAAAAGAGGAACAATGTTTGGCGCTTACAAAAGCAATAATATTCGACTTCATCGGCACCTTAACAGACGTTAAAAAGTATAGTCTGGAAAATTCAAAGGTCAAATTGTACAAGGCAATCGCCGAAGCAG
Organism: Candidatus Bathyarchaeota archaeon A05DMB-5; assembly: GCA_019685655.1. NCBI lineage: Archaea > Thermoproteati > Candidatus Bathyarchaeota > Candidatus Bathyarchaeota archaeon A05DMB-5. Next base: position 196,226 of record JABFQP010000004.1, read on the forward strand.
GATTCAATGTTAGCCTCGAAAGTTTTTTGGAAGCCTACAGTCAAGCACACGAGAAATACCGCGTTATACGCTATCAAAAACTAGTTGAAGTAACAAACGCCGTTTGGATTTCAGAAGCTTTGAATTCGCTAGGATTTGTAACTACTCCAGAAGACACACGCATAAAAGCGGCTGTAAACGTTTTCTTTGAAGATTACGTGAACTCCTTTGAGCTTAGACCATGCACAAAAAGGATGCTCAGTAAAGTTTGCGGAGACTACAAACTTGGTTTAATCTCAAACTTCACGTACGCGCCAGTAATCTATGCGGGTTTGAGAAAACTGGACATAAACAAGTTTTTTAACGCTGTTTTGGTTTCGGAAGCTGTTGGTTGGCGCAAGCCTCACGCGAAGATTTTTGAAGAAGCAATCAGAAGGCTTGGAGTAGCAGCGGAAGAAACTGTTTACGTGGGAGACAGCCCATTAGAGGACATAAAAGGTGCAAAGGCTGTTGGAATGAGAACAGTTTTTGTTCCTTCACAATTCTATTCACTCGAAAACCTTACGGAAAGCCAGCAGAAACCAGATTTGATTATGAAAGATATTTGCATGCTTTGCAAAGAAATTCAAAAATTCTTAAAATACTGATATTAAAGAAATGATGTTTTTAAAGACGCAGAAGAAACAGAAATGTATTATTAGAAATGTTTCTGTTCAAATTGTAGAAGAAAGCCTTTTAAACCTCACTAATGGATGCTACTGCTTCTCAACACAATGTAATTGGGAGGTGGAGAGGCTACGACAAAAAAGGCGTTAATTGAAGTTTTGCTTGTCGAAGAAAGTGCAGAGAAAACGGACAGAGAACTCGAAAAGGAGATTCGCGATGAGCTTTCAGAAAACACGCATGTAATTCCATGGGCAGCGAAAATAGAAAGAATGCAAGTCATCAGCGAATAAACACGTGGCTAAAATCGAATTTAAAGTAGGAAGAATAAATTCCCATATATTTTAGATTTTAACACTCATTTTTTCAGAATATAAAAATGCGTATTAGACAGACTATCATTTGCGCAGACAAGGCTAAGAAAGCGATGAAGTTAGAGCTATTCAGTAGAGAAACATATGGTGCGGTTGCCGGGATTTGAACCCGGGTCGTCAGCGTGGCAGGCTGATGTCCTAGACCAAACTAGACTACAACCGCGCATTAGCAATGAAATTTTGCTTTGGTGCTTATTTTCCTTTTCTGAACATTTGCCATTAAACATTAAGGTTTTGTTAAAATTTTTGGTCTAGAAGATTGTCAAGGTCTTTGATGTCTTTTAGGATTATGTCGGAATGGACAGTTATCCATGGACTGGGATTCCCAATTTGGCATATGCATATGGTCTTTTTGCCTTTGAGTTTGGCGTAGAAGAGTTCCATGCACGTTCCAGCCGAAAGCGTAGGGAGATACGCAACTAAAACATCGCATTTTTCTATGTCTTCCAAATCTCTTTTTATGAAGTCAACCGCTGGAACCTTATTCCACCAGCCATGTTCCTTGCCTCTGTAAATAACTTTTTCACGTTCCCAAGGGTCAACAACCTCAAAGCCGTGCCGAACACAAATTTCACGAATAACATCCCTATAAAACTGCTCTGTTTCCATGCCTTGAATTGGACCGGAAACGAAAACTGCTCTTTTCATGACAATCAACATGCAAAACACACATGTAGTTTTTAAAAGATTTCCTCATTAACAAAGGAAAAGGATTAAGAGTATGCCATCACATCCTAATTTTTCTCAAAGCCGACAAAGGGAGCAGAAAATTTGGGACTAGTTGATCCGGCAATAGCAATAATTGCCTCATTAGCGTTTCTAATAGCCTTATTGTATAAGCGTGTGAATCTGGGAATAACCCTAAACGTGACAGCTCAGCTTTTGGCTTTGCTTGCACTCGATTGGGCAACGATTCCACCGATAATCTGGCAGACAACCACCGACCCGCTAGCAATTTCAGTCGTACTCGCAACCTTCGGCATTATGCTACTAAGCCAACTCTACAAAGAAACAGGAATAATAAACAAGCTAAGCGAAAGTGTAGGCAACCTCATCAAAAACCCCAAAATCGTCCTAAGTGTATTACCCGCAATCATAGGGCTTCTGCCAGTCGCCGGCGGCGCATTAATGTCAGCGCCACTCGTTGACACAGAAGCTGAAAAACTCAAGCTAAAGCCAGACAGAAAAGCCTATGTGAACATTTGGTTCCGACACACGGTTTTCCCCGTTTACCCCTTAAGCCCGCCAATAATCACAACCGCCGCACTCACGGGAGTAGCAATACCCTTAATAATTATGCGGCAGATTCCCGTAGTTCTCGTAATGATAATAATCGGATTCATAATTGGCTTCTGGAAAGTTCCCAAATACAAAAATGAAGAAACAAACGGCGATAAACAAACAGCAAACTCAAACCTCAAAACTTTCCTTGTCACCTTCAGTCCAATTCTGGCAACGATAATTGTCGCAATATCTATGGACTCGGTTGGTTTGTCCCTAGAAGGTTTTCACACCGTAATAGCAATTTTAGTAGGGTTGCTAATTTTAATCGTCATTTCCAAACTGAATTTCGCAGTTTTCAAGAAACCTTTCAAAGGCTGGGGAATCTATGGCATAACAGCAGCAGCCTACGGCGCATTCTTACTAAGAAAAATCATGATAACCCCAGAAATCTCAAATGTGTTCTTAACATTCGTAACAAACGGAGGAGGCACAACTAGCATTCTACTGCTAATAACAATTCCGGCGATCTTAGGTGTCTTAACAGGCTCGCCAGTCAGCGGCGTCGCTGTCAGCATTCCAATTCTTTGTGGAACATCACTCGCCACGCCTAGTGTAGCTGCGTTAATTTACATCAGCGCTTATCTTGGATACACAATTGCGCCAACACACTTATGCTTCACTTTTACAGCGGACTATTTCAAATGCACATTAGGCAAAGTTTACAAGTACGTAATTCCATCGTTTCTAGTAACATTTCCAATGGCGCTATTCGTCTACTTCCTACTCTAAACAATCCTAACGAGTTTTGAAGACCCTTTTTTATTGAGTTCCTTGCACATTCTTCTTTTTGATTCCTGAATCTTCAAATCTTTTCTCAAGAGCCTTAGCAATGTCGTTGGGAATTTTCTTTTCAAAAGGCAACTCTTCAGCCTTTAACAAACGCTCCAAAAGTGTTTGACTCAATCTACCCACGGGAACAAAAGCTTCTGAACCGCACCAACGCAAATCCTCTAAGTCTGTATGCATTATCTGGGCTGCACCGCCAGCACGTGACAACATAACGGAAGGAACACCATAAAACGCTAAGGGCATGTGGTCTGAACCACCCATTCCCAACTCGCTGCTAACGCGAAGAGAGATTCCAAGCTCCTTTGCAGTAAAAGACATCAATGACTTAACCTCTTCCGGTCCGAGAACAACTGCGCTTAACTCGCCAAGCAATATTCCATGAACGTCAAAGTCGAGGCAAAGCTTGAGATTTCGAGTGTTCTCAGGGTTTTCAGCGTGATGGAAAGAGCCTCGCAGTCCAAGTTCTTCAGAGCCGAAAGCGGCAACCCTCAAAGTGCGATTCAGTTTTTCCTGTGCAAAAATTCTTGCCAACTCAAGCACGACAGCGGTTCCAGCGGCATTGTCATGTGCGCCCATAACACTTCTGACAGTGTCGTAATGCCCTCCAATCAGTATATCTTCATCTTCAACAGCCCCTGGCACTTCGCCAATAACATTTTGGCTCTTAGCAGTTACATTCTCCACTTCTGTAATTATCCTGAGCCTCCGCGGACCCTTCAACACGTTCAACACATCATCATGCGCCATTGAAACCGCCGGAACATTTTGCTTCTCAACATACTCAGCCCTAACAGAACGGTAAATCATAGGAGCCAATGGAGTCCGAGAAGGAAAAATCAATGCTAAAGGCTTAGCTTTCAAAATTTTTTCAAAATCTTTCTGAAACGGAACTAAGCCCAAAACAGCAATTTTACCTTCAATTTTCTTCAACGCCTCAGGTGATGTAGACTCTAACATGACTACGTCGCCTTCAACACCTTCCGGCGGAGTTGAAAGCGAATTTCCAACAGTAGCACACGCAAGTCGCGCGCCGTCGGGAAGCGAAACCTCTTCTTTTAAAATGCGGCTTGTCTGAACCTCAAACTCTTCCATTCTCACATTAGCAAGCCCGAACTCTTCAAACCATGCCTTTATCAAATTTGCTGCTTGGCGCTCTTTATCTGTTCCTGATTCTCGATTTCCAACTTCTTTGACAAGTCTCTCCATGAAACGATACGCTGAAACAGCGTCAAAAACTTTCATTTCGCATTTTCACCCTTTTCCCAACTAATCTACACACAATGATTAATAAAGACTATTAGGTCGCGAAGTATGGATTACCTTAAAGTGATGACTCGAATGGATGCACGCGAACTGCTAATGCTCAGAATGTGGCATCTGATTGGAAAACTTCGACTAGACAGAATCTTACGTATTGGGGGCTCAGCTTACGCGTTTACTGACTACTTTAGTGGTATGGAGAAAGCCGAAGCAGTTAAACAAATATTCGGTGACAAAACAGAAGAAGTGCTTCGCAACTTGAAGGTTAAGTTTACATGGATAGGCGGTTACATGTGGGTAGACGAGAGAAATGGACACTTGATGATTGATGCTAACTACTTGAAAAACGGAGACAAAGTTGACATCTACCTAGACTTAATTCACGAATTAGTCCATGTGCGGCAGCTAATGCAAGGACGCAGACTATTCGACGAGCAATACAGCTACATTGATAGACCGACAGAAATTGAAGCTTACGATCATGCAGTAGAAGAAGCTCGAAGAATAGGATTATCCGACCAAAGAATATGTCTGTATCTCCAGACAGAATGGATGAGCAAACAAGACCTGCAAAAGCTAGCCACAAAGCTAAAAGTGAAATGTGTTTAACCATTTCTAGTTTGATAAATTTTAAATGAAGAAACCGTTCACACTAAGTAAAAGTGATTTCATGAGTGAGAAATACGCCTTTGTCATGATGATTAAGGATAAATGGTGGCGCGAGTTTCTCCGCCTCCGACATAAGGGAAAAGAAGTGCAATCGTACGTACAGAATGGTTGGGCACCGCCCAAAAATACTTCCTTACTGTTCTTTTATGTTTCCAAGCCCGTTGGTGAAGTTGCAGGGCATGCGGAGTTTGTTGAACGCAAAACTGGAGACGCTGAAAGTTTATGGAAAGAGCATGGTAGTGAGTCGGTTCTGCAAACTAAGGAGAAATATGAAGAGTTTACTCGGGATATGCAGAGAGTTTCTTTCATCAGATTCAAAAACTTGCAAGCTGCTGCCAAACCAATATCCCTCAACAATTTTCTCATGTTTCTCGGCGTGAAGAGGCTTGCAAGGGGAGGCTTCTACGTAGACAAGGAAACCGCGGAGAAGATGATTGCCTTAATGGAATGAAGAGCAAGACAGATTTTGAGCAAGTCAATTGTTGCAACAAAAAGTTAATAGGTTGCCGTTTTATCTTCCATGTAGCCTATTCAAAATTCCCTCAGAGTGAAGAATAGCAATGTCTCAAAAGGCAATTACTGAAAATGCTTGCATTCAAGAACAATTAACTAGCGTAAAGAAGGTTTAGTTATGGGACGCTATAGACAAATTGAAGAAATTGTTAAACTTATGAATAACCGCGAAATGGTCAGAAACACCAGCATAATCGCTCACGTAGACCACGGAAAAACTACACTTTCAGACAGCCTATTAGCCGCTGCAGGCATAATAAGCGAACAAACCGCAGGTCAAAAACTGTTTCTCGACTCATGGGAACTTGAACAGAAAAGACAAATGACAGTCTTCGCCTCAAACATTAGTTTAGCTCACACCTACAAAGGAAAAGAATACCTCATAAACCTCATAGACACGCCAGGGCACATCGACTTCAGCGGAGCAGTAACCAGAAGCCTCCGCGCAGTAGACGGCGCATTAGTGGTTGTTGACGCTGTAGAAGGCCCCATGACGCAGACAGAAACTGTTTTGATGCAAGCATTACGTGAAAGAGTCAAACCAATCCTTTTCATTAACAAGGTTGATCGATTAATAAAAGAAATCAAGCTAACTCCAGAAGAAATACAGCGCAAATTTGCAAAAATAATCGCCAGAATAAACAACTTAATAGAAAAATATGCGCCACCGGAGCATAAAAAAGATTGGCAAGTCAACGTTGAAGACGGTCGCGTAGCGTTCGGTTCAGCCCTTCACAAATGGGGATTAAACTTACCTCATATGAAAGCGAAAGGTGTCTCGTTCAAAGACATAATTGACGCTTACTCTGGAGAACCAGAAGACATCGCAAGAAAAGTTGACGCATTAAGCAAAAAGGCACCATTATATGAGCCAATATTAGACATGTTCTGCGAACACTTACCCAATCCATTACAAGCGCAACCATATAGACAAAGCCAAATTTGGCCAGGCGACCCAAACAGTCCAGTGGGCAAGGGAATGGCAAGTGTTGACCCAAATGGACCGCTTCTCATGTGCATAACAACCATTGAAGTTGACCCTCACAGCGGAGTCGTCGCCATTGGACGTGTTTTCAGCGGGACAGTTGAAAAGGGAAAAGTTGTTAATCTCGTAACCAGCCGACAGAAAGGCACAATTCAGCAAGTTTACATGAGCATGGCTGCTGACAGAGTCATAGTAGACAAAGTTCCAGCGGGAAACATCGCTGCACTCTCTGGATTGCCCTCAGTTCACGTGGGCGAAACAGTCGCGGAAGAAGGTGTGGAAACGCATCCGTTTGAAGGATTAAAATATGTTTCTGACCCTGTGGTAACGGTTGCCGTTGAGCCGGAAGATGTTAAGGACCTGCCGCTTTTCGACAAAGTAATTCACAAGTTGACACTGGAAGACCCGAACCTTCACTTCACAATAAACAAGGAAAGTGGAGAATACCTGCTAAGCGGCATGGGCGAATTACATCTTGAAGTTACAGCTTACCGAATGCAAGAAGCAGGCTTGAAGGTGAAGATTAGCAAGCCAATAGTGATTTACCGTGAAACAATAAGCCACGACTACAAAGGACCGCCAATTATGGGTAAAAGTCCCAACAAGCACAGCAAGCTTTGGGTGACATTGGAGAAGTTGCCCGAAGAAGTAATCGAAGCCATCAGAGCCGGCAAAATTTCGGAAATGCAAACACGTGATGAAAGACAGAAGATTCTGAAACAGTTTGGCTGGTCAACAGATGATGCGCGCAACGTTATCGCTATTGAAGGAACAAACATTCTCGTAAACAGAATAAAGGGAAGACAATACGTTGAAGAAGTCATAGACCATGTAAAATCGGGCTTCAGAGAAGCAGTGCACACTTCTGTTTTAGCAAAAGAGCCCGCCTATGGACTAAAAGTAAACTTGGAAGACATCATGGTTCATGAAGACCCAGTGCACAGAGGACCCGCACAAATACTTCCGATGACTTGGCGTCCAATCTGGTGTTGCTTTCTATTGAGCGACCCCAAACTTCTGGAGCCTTTAATGAGTTTTGAGTGCAAAGTGCCAAATGACTTCGCAAGTTCAGTCATTGCGATAGTGCAGAAGCGCCGCGGAAAAATTTTGGACATGGTAAACGAAGAGGACATGGTTGTTGTCAAGGCTGAAATGCCCGTGGCTGAATCCTTCGGTATTGCAGATGAATTGCGTTCGTCAACACAGGGAAGAGCTTTTTGGGCGACGCAGTTTAGCCGTTGGGCTCCCGTTCCAGAGTCAATGCAAGCTGAAATAATAGCGCAAATACGCAAACGCAGAGGCTTGAGTCCAACACCGCCAGACGCGAAAGAGTTCTACGAAGAAGCATAACCCACGATTCTTATTCTTTTCTTTTGTTCTTTTGGGAAAGATTAAATCCTATAGTGGAGCTTATAGTTTTAATTCGTTTAGGGTTGGTATTGAGTGATGTTTAATGTTGTGTATTTGGTTGGGCTTGTGGCTGCGTTGGTTGCTGGATTGTTGCTGGGTTTTCTTTTAAGGAACAGAAAACGCGTCAACTTAGGCAAGGTTACTTTTGGAATTATCGTAGCATTGATATTTTCGTTAGGTTTCAGCATAGGCTCAAATAATGAGTTGTTAAGTTCTTTTCCGAAAATTGGAGTTAACGCCGTTGTAATTTTGCTTTTATCCGTGTTCTTTAGCGTAGTTTTTGTTAAAGCAGCAAGGAAATTGGTGAAGATGGAATGATGAAGTACATTGTTGCCGCTCTCTTATTTGGCGGAATAGTTGGTTACGTTAATAACAATTGGGGAAACATTGCAGCGGGAAACTTTGTTTCTGACTATTTGTTTAATGCTTTTCTTCTTTTGTTGCTTTTTGTCATGGGCATATCTTTTGGAATGGACAAGGAATCAATGGTGAAAATTAAAAAGTCAGGTTTCAAAATTTTGATTTTTCCATCTGCTGTTGCCTTAGGCAGCATTTTAGGCGGGTTCATAGGAGGATTGATTTTTGGTAATGCAGTGGCGTCTATGGCTGTAAGCGCTGGTTACGGCTGGTACACATTAGCTGGACCTTTAACTAATCAATTGTTTGGGGTTGAATGGGGTGCATTGGGTTTTACTGTAAACTTTCTGAGGGAACTGTTAACGATAACGACGATTTCTTTAACCGTTAAAGTTGACAAGTACGCGCCCATAGCATTTGGCGGCGCAACGGCCATGGACACGACACTGCCGATAATCATACGTTACTGCGGAGCGGACACGTTGATAACTGCGTTTTCAAGCGGCTTTGTTTTAAGCCTAATAGCGCCGTTCACGATAACAGCAATAGCAGCATTGCCTCACTGAAACTCTAGTTTTGGAAAATGCTAAATGCAGTGGGGCGAATAAACTAATTCTTGTTGAAGGTTTGCTCATGCCACACAACGAAGTTCGCAAGGATTATTTGTTAGACCGTTGGGTTGTCATAGCCACCGAACGAAGCCGCAGACCTACAGACTTCGCAAAAAAAGAAAGAGAACAAGCCAAAACCACGGTTTGCCCAATGTGTCCAGGTAACGAGCACATGACGCCGCCTGCAGTGCTCGTCTACCTAAAAAAGGACAAGGGCATAAGAAAAGACAAGGACAAGAACGGTTTTCGGCACAAGAACTGGCTTGTTCGTTGCGTTCCAAACCTTTACCCAGCATTTTCTCCTCCGGAAAAGAAAATCAGCAAAAAAAGTATTCTTAAAAGAAACGATTTGGCTACAGCCGTCGGACATCACGAAGTCCTCATTGAATCACCAAATCATGATGAGCATCCAGCCGTTGCAAGAATCCCCCAGTTAATCCACGTGATTAACGCTTACATCGACAGACTCTGCTGGCTTTCTACAAAAAAATACGTGAAATACGTCTCAATATTCCGCAATCATGGCTTAGAAGCGGGTGCCTCGCTTTCGCATGCACACAGCCAAATAATTGCTACGCCATTTCTTCCCAAAACTGTTGAGGAAGAGATTAGAGCCAGCAAGAAATTTTGGAAACAAAATGGAAAATGCGTTTTCTGCAGTATAATAGAAAAGGAAGCTGATGGACCGAGGCTTATTCTCGAAAACTCGCACTTTGTTGTTTTTGCTCCTTACGCAAGTGTTAACCCCATGGAGTTCTGGATAGTTCCTAAAAAACATGAAAGCACTTTAATAGGCATGCCTCAGACTGAAGTTAAAACTTTTGCTGAAACGTTAAAAGCATGCCTTAAAGGATTAAAAGAGCTGGTGAACGACCCACCCTACAATTATGGTTTCCACTTAGCCGCTAGTAAAGACGCGCGCAACTATTATCATTGGCATTTGGAAATTTATCCAAAACTGGCAATTTGGGCGGGATTTGAAAAAAGCACAGGCATATACATAAATACTGTAACGCCGGAAACAGCTGCTGAAAGTCTCAGAAAAACAATTTCAGCTTAATCTTTGTAAAACTTGCTTTTCATATTTCGGTCTCTTTTGCATGACATCTTCAACGTAAGCTCTTAATGGCTCGGCCACACTCCACGCTTGCGTGATGCATCCTCTGGGAGTATGTGGTGGTTCTCCGTCGAAAATTTCGCTTATTGTGCCTAATCCCGCCTTAAAAACTTGTTCAGTAAATAAAGGTAAAATGAAATTTTTCAAGGCGTATTCACGTCTATATTCAACATAGCCCTTAGTTTTCAAAAACGCCGTCACGAAAGGCCCAAGCAGCCAAGGCCAAACTGTGCCATTATGATAGGCTTTGTCTCTGCTATTTCTATCTCCAGCATAAACGCCAACATATCTTGGGTCGTTTCTTGCAAGAGTCCTCAACCCGTAAGGCGTAAAAAGCTCGCGGTGGACGGCATCAACTATTTTTTCACTTTTCATTTTATCCAGCAAGGTGAAATCCAGAGAAACGGCAATTATTTGATTAGGCCTTAAAGAATCGTCACAAGCGTTTTCGCTCACAACATCGAACAGACAGTTTTTATCCGGGTTCCAGAATTTTTCGGCAAAACTTTTCTTCGCTTTTTCAGCCATTTGCAAATATTTTTCTGTTTCGCTTTTTTCTTTAAACTTGCTTGCCAACAATTCCATAGTTTTAAGAGCATTGTACCATAACGCCTGAATCTCAACGGCTTTTCCAGCTCTCGGGGTTAATGGTTGACCGTTTATTGCTATGTCCATCCATGTTAATTGTGGACCGTGAGAAAGTAATCCGTCATTGTTTACATGTATGTCAAAGTCTGTTCCCTTAACATGGTTTTCCATAATGCTTTTTAGCGTTTCCCAAAGTTGGTCTTGGATAAAATTGAAATCTACCGTATATTTTAGGTATTGCAGTATCGCATTTACAAACCACAATGTCGCATCAACAGCGTTATAAGCTGGTGGTTCTGTTTGCTCTGGAAGACAATTTGGAATCAAGCCTTGTTTACAGTAATTTTTGAATGTTAAGAAAACTTTTCTTGCATCCTCAAATCTTCCAGCCACGAGTAACAAACCAGGTAGAGAAACAAAGGTGTCTCTTCCCCAAACTCCAAACCATGGATAACCTGCAATAATAGACTGTGGCTTATAGTCTGTTACTTTAACTAAGAACGTGTCAGTTGCTAATAAAATCCAATTTAACCAATCATTTCTAGGAAGGCTTTCATAGTTTTCGTAAAATTTCGCCAAATTTGCCTCGCGGCGTGCCGTTTCTTGTTCATATAGTACTTCTGCGTCATAGGTGGTCAGAGGCATTTCAGCCAGAATTTTTTGTGCATACTCCTCCGTTTTGTCAGCGACGGCAATTATAGCAAAATCTGCGCTTTTGTTTGCTTTCGTGTCTACTTCAAAATAGCCGGGTTGATAACCGTCGTCTACGCAGCTTTCTCCGCGTACCGCTTCTTCGCGGTAGTATAGTTTTTCAATCCATTTGCCCGCGTCATGGTAATGTCCGTTTGTAGCTTTCATCATAAGTACAAATTTTGGAGTGTCAAAGTGCATATTTACTTCTTTGTTTTCGTGTTTTGTAGCAAATTCCCATGATATTTTCCATCTGTCAGTAACCGAATGGATGTGTCTCCAGTTTATCAATGGAAAAACGCGGATTTTAACGTCAGAATTGTTCTTGTTCAAAATTTTGTAAATTGCTATCGTGGCGTTTTTTGCGTAGGGCATGAAAATGGTTTTTTGAATATCCACGTTTTGTACTGAATAGGAGTATTTTGGAAAGGGCGAAATTGAAAATTCTTTTAGGAGTGTATGCCCTTGCGGAAAAATGCCATTTTGGAATTCATTAGCGTAAAGAAGATATGTATTGTTTCCTATGCTTACTTCTTCGTCCAACTTTGCTAGGCATATCCTGCGGTCTCCGGGTGGATTAAAAGCAGCTACTAGCAATCCGTGATATTTTCGCGTGTTTAAGCCTAAAACAGTGGAAGAAGCGTAACCGCCTAAACCATTCGTTATAATCCACTCTTTCGAGATTGCATCATCAAAGTGAGAAAGCATTTCGTTACTAAGGCTTATGACTGGCAACCTCATCTACGGCATCAACTTTGCAACATTCTTCTCTCTTAACACACCAAAAAAGTTTGCGACTGGATTACATTTTGCCCTAAAAAGTAACGCGTGTGGCTTTTTCAGTTTATATTCCGTCAGAGTTTCTGCGTAGCCCATGCCCTTCGCAAAAACCACATCAACATTATTGTAAACTTCAAGAAATTCTGTTGAAACTTCCTTAACCGCTAGTCCAACAGCGTCTGTGCCCGTCGTTATTATTTTATCAGCTATTTTGTTCATTCCAGAAACCTCTGTGTCCACTAAAGTTGCGTCGTTTATGACTGGACCGCCTTTCACTGCTACAATAACGGTTAAGCCCATGTTTTTCAATTGCTCCACAAGCAATGCGTCAAAAACGATTTCTCCAGCGTTATCCGTCAGATAGAGAATTTTACGCGCTTCTTTTGTTATTTCATAAATTTTGCTGGTGTCATCTATTGCTAAATCTTTTGCTGCTTCCCGAAAGCTTTTCCTTAAAATACTAAAAGTAAATTTGTGTCCGGGAATGTCGAATTCCATTATGTTGCCAACCATTGCGCATAAGCATGCTTTTTTGAATCTGTCTTGTTGCGCATAGCCATCTTCCACCATTTTTCTTGCGTATGGCAGAAGCTTCAATGCTTTTTCGTTGCTTATCCGCTTGCTTCTCATGTATGGGTCATTGTTGCCGGTTACCCTCTTTATTATTCGGTCTCTCTTCGTTCCCAAATCTGCAGGAACAGCGGTTGGTCTAAACTCTTTGTGGAGTAATCGTATAACTTCGTTCATTGCTCTGAAACGCAATGCAGGGTTCATCGTGGCTTCGATGGCTTCTGCTGATGCTCTGTTGAGAATACAAGCTGCACATTCTGCTTCAACTTTCAAACGTTCAACACGCCTATTTCTTTGCTGCTTCTGCAAATTCCCGCAAAACAGTATATGGGTCTTTTGCCTTCACTATGCCACTTGCAACCAACACACCTTGAGTGCCAAGCTTCAACGCAGCCTTAACATCTTCTCCACGAGTTATTCCAGCACCACAAAGTATTGTTACTTCAGAATTAACTTCTCTGACGAGCTTCACAGTGCCAGTTACAACCTCTGGTTTAGCCTTTGAAACAGGGATTCCAGTGCCGATAAGCTCAGGCGGCTCAACAGCTATTATGTCTGGTTTAAGGGCTGCCACCGCAGCGCTTACGTTGGGGTCATTGGCGCAAACGACTGAAAGCAAACCTTGCTCACGCGTTATCGCGATTGCTTCATTAATGTCTGAAAGTTTAAGCTGCCTCTCCGAATGGTTAATTAACGTTCCAACAGCGCCAGCTTCCTTTACAGATTCAGCAAGCACGTGCCCCGTGAAACTGCCAGGCCTTATAGGGTCTATGTGTTGAGCAAAAACTGGAATTTTCACAGCTTTCGCGACTGCAGCGATGTCTGCGAACTGAGGGGCGACGCCGATATAAACAGATGTCTCCTCATTCACTTTTTCAGCTTTTTTTGCAAGCTCAACCGCCTTTCGTCCAGTTGCTTCAGAATACGCTTTGAAGTTGACAATTATCATTGGTGTTCTGAATTTCTTCGGCAATTAACTCACCTATCTTAGGTTAACTTTAACGGTTAATATTATTTTGGAACAGAAAAATGAGTTGTGGATGTGCCGCGACTAATCTCGCACCTAACGGTTAAAAGCGGTTCGTTTAGGCACGAAAACAGCAGCAGCAATGGTTGTAGTCCATAAGCCGCCCTTGTCTCCAGTTGCAGATTGCGTTATGTTTGTTGTTTTGATTATCATCCCGGTGGTTTTGAAAAGCTGTTTCCTTTCGTCCCAAGCAGTTTCTGGGTCAAATTGAATTCCCATGGTTGTAGCAAGCATCGTTGCCGCTAAATCTTCCGCGTAGTCTCCCGCTTTATCGTCTGGCTGCCCATAAGAGTGGTGTTCGGACAAGTAGCCATAATTGTTTTTACCTGAAGGAATTGCCACTCCTATTGATGACGCTATAAGCCTGTGTGGCTCATTAGTTTGGTTTCTTGCTAAAACGACGAAGGTTATTTCGCCTGGTCTTATCATTTTTAAGCCACGTTCTCTTGAGATTAGCTTGCAACCCGGCGGTATTATGCTTGAGACGTTCACTATGTTGCAATGTTGTATGCCTGCGCTTCTCAATGCCAACTCAAAAGATTGCAGTTGCTCTTTATGTTTTCCAACACCTTTCGTTAGAAAGAAATATTTTGGAATCATTTTGCAATACATTTAGCAAATGCGCTTATTAGTTTTTTGTTTTTGTGATACACAAAAATTTTGATTAGCGCTTCTCTCGATAGGAGAAAAGAATACATGTAAACACGCATATTTTATTTGAGGTTAGTTTGGTGTCGCATTACCGAAGCGTATTCACGGACGAAACAAAGCTTGACTTAAACTACGTGCCATTTAGGCTTCCTCATAGAGATGTTGAACTGCGTTTGCTCATGAAGTTTTTCGGTTTTATGCTGCAGTTTCCTGGGAAAATGACTCAAAGAGTGATGATAACTGGTGATGTGGGCTCCGGCAAAACTGTTCTTTCTCAACGTTTCGGGGCTGACATTTCTCGTGAAGCAGACAAGCGTGGAATAAATCTTCGTTATGTGCATGTTAACTGTCGTGAATACCGTGGAAGCTTGTTCTTATTATTGCATCATGTAGTTTCTACTTTTCATCCGAATTTTCCAAAACGCGGTTACTCAGCAGAAGAGCTTCTAGGCATGCTCATGCAAATTTTGGATGAAGAAGACGCTTATGTTATTTTGACTTTAGACGAATTTGAAAGTCTCATCGAAAGAGAAGGCTCTGATGCTGTTTACAAGCTCACGCGGCTGCATGAAACGAGGCAGAATAAGCCTCAAAGGCTTTCGCTTGTTTGTATTTTGCGAAACTTGAGAGCGATTGAGCGGTTGGATGAGAGTACACGTAGCACTTTGCAGTCTAACGTAATCAGTCTTGAAAGATACTCTAGGCAGCAACTTGTAGACATCCTTAACGACCGTGTTTCGCTTGCATTTAAACCACTAGCTGTGCTAGAAGACGCTTTGAGCCTAATGGCTGAACTTGCATCTTCCGAAGGCGGAAACGCACGTTTCGGTATTGATTTGCTCTGGAGAGCTGGAAAATACGCAGACTCCGAAGAATTAGATTCAGTTACACCAGAATGTGTTCGAAAAGCCGTTTCAAGCATAATCCCAGCAATGCGGAAAAGCGAATTAGGCTCTCTAAACTTTCATGAAAAACTTTTTCTGCTCGGCACAGCCAGACTTTTTACGAAAAGTCAAAAAGCTTACATTTCTCTCACCGAAGCTGAGCAAGCTTATGCGGTTGTGTGCGAAGAATTTAATGAATCACCACACAGCCACACGCAACTATGGAAATACTTGCATAACTTTTCAGTTCTAGGCATATTGAAGACAGAAGTTTCGGCAGCTGGTTCTCGTGGAAGGTCTACACTTGTTTTTTTGCCCAGAATTTCAGCTGACGACTTGGAGAAAGAATTAAGTGCTCTCTTAAAAAAAGGGAAAGCGTGAAAACGTTATGAAAGTAGACGAGGTTTTTTCTTCAAAACTTAGAATGAAAATTTTGAAAATTTTAACGCAAGTTGGCGAACTTAATGTTTCTGAAATTGCCCGCAGACTTGGCGTTAACTACAACACGACAAGTAAACATCTGAAAGTTTTGGAAGACGAGGGCATTCTTCAACATAAAGTGTTCGGAAGAATCCGCTTATACAGGTTTAATGAACATTCACCAAAGGCTAGAGCTGTTCAAAACCTGGTGGAAGTTTGGGAACATGCAAATAAGAGATAGGCTATATTAATTGTGTTTATAAGTGGTGAGCATTTTGATTAAAGAGGAGTTTGATGAAAAAATAAGGGAATTCGAAGGGATTCTGCAGAAGGTTGCAAGTGACATTGCTGGCGGAGTTCTCTTTGAAAAACTTTCACCTTCGGAACTGCTGACAAAAACTGAATATTACGTGAACTGCATAAAGGATTTGGCAACAAGTAGCGAGGAGCTTATGCTTATTCTTAAACCGGAAAAGGCTTACTCCATCAAGCTGATGTGCAAAAACCTAACTCAAACATTAACAACTTTTAAAGACATTCTCCTACAGAACACGTCTGACCCTCTTGCAAACTCTCGTTTAGCCTTTGAACAGCTGAGAAAAGCCATAACGGACGGTTCAGATTTTCTTTTTTTAATGCGGGAAATTAGAGATAATCCTTCACCGCTCATTGATGCCATATTAGCTTTCAAGAAAGCTTCTGAAACAAAGGGTTCAGTTATAAGCATACAAGCCAAAGAAGATGTTCAACCTCTCATCAAATATGTTTTAGGGCGTCTTGACGATTTCAGAGCTGTCTTAATTGCTTTGGAAAAGAAGGTTGATGAAATGAAGCAGATTATGCGAGAACTCCAAGAAGAGAGCCTGAAAATGCTTTCTGGCAGGACTTCTGAACAAACCAAGCCAGCTGAAAACAAAACAGAAAAGAAACAGCTTTCCCTATCCAATTTTAAAGTCGAAAATATTGAAGGAGGAGAACAGCGTGTCAATGATTGATGTGTCTAATAAACCAGAAGTCTTCCGAGAAGCAACCGCGACAGGAATCGTCAAGCTGAAAACCCAAACCATACGTCTAATTAAAGAGGGGAAGATTGCAAAGGGAGACCCCATCAACACGGCGAAAATAGCTGGAATTCTGGCCGCTAAAAAAACAAGTGCTCTAATCCCGCTTTGCCACCCTCTTCCTTTAACAAGCGTTGAAGTTGAAATAAAAGTTTTAGACAAATCTGTGCAAGTGTTTTCCACTGTTAAGACGAAGGCTCAAACAGGTGTTGAAATGGAAGCCTTAGTGGCGACTGCTGTTAGTCTTTTGACGATTTGGGACATGGTTAAACAATACGAAAAAGACGCGAAAGGACAATATCCATACACGCTTATTGAAAACATTCGCGTCGTGAAGAAAGTTAAAGAGGGCGTTTCGAGTGAGCGAAAGCACAAAAAAGCATAAGGCTGAAGCGCCTAAAAATCTGAATTTTGGAATTTTTGTATGCAGCACTTCGCGCTATCAAAAATTGAAGAAAGGCGAGCAAGTTGAAGACGTTTCCGGCGACCTAATTGAATCCATGTTAAAAAATGCTGGATACATAGTAGCTTTTAGAAAGCTGATTCCAGACGATAAAGCTTTAATTGAAGAGAGCATGCGACAGGCTTTGGCTTCTTCTGGTTTGGATGTTGTTGTTTTTTGCGGTGGCACTGGCATAACCTCTTCAGACATTACTATAGAAACTGTTTCTCCCTTTTTAGAAAAAGTTCTGCCTGGGTTTGGCGAGATTTTTAGGCGCCTAAGCTTTGAAAAAATTGGTTCGGCAGCGGTGTTGTCCCGCGCTATTGCCGGTGTGGCAAATGGTAAAGCTTTTTTCTGTATACCGGGTTCGCCTGACGCCGTAAAGGTTTGTTTTGAAAAGCTTATATTACCGGAAGTTGCTCACATCGTTAAGCATGCACGGGAATAACGATGGTACTGAAAGATGGTTTTGGGCGTCCTCTCCTTAACTTGCGTGTAGCAATTACGAGACGCTGTAATTTACGTTGCCAATACTGTCACATGGAAGGCGAAGAAAAACTTTCAGACAATGCTGAAGCTGAAATGACTGTTGACGAGATTGTTCGCATTGTAAGAATCGCTGTTGGACTGGGCATTTCTAGGGTAAAGCTGACTGGAGGAGAACCTCTCATGCGGAAGGATGTTATAGAAATCGTTAAAGGCATTGCAGCTATTCCTGGCTTAGCAGACCTTTCCATGACCACTAATGGAGTTCTACTTGCTTCTTTGGCTGAGGAATTGCATGAGAATGGCTTGAAGCGTTTGAACATTAGTCTTCCAACATTGGACGAGGAAGTTTATAATAAGTTGACTGGTGGCAGATTAGAGGATGTTTTAGATGGTGTTAAAGCTGCTGTTGAAGTTGGTTTTTGTCCTGTCAAGCTTAACATGCTTATTTTGAAAGGCGCAAACGACTATGCCGTTCCTGAAATGATTGAGTTTGCCAGAGAAACTGGAACAATTTTGCAGCTGATTGAGCTTGAACCAATAAACATAAGCGACGCTTATTATCATGCAAGTCACAAGCCGCTAGATGAGTATGAGGACATGTTAAAGCAAAAAGCGGTTAAAGTTGAAACAAGACAGTACATGCAAAGCCGTCGCATTTACCATCTTCCAGACGTGAAAGTTGAGGTCGTGCATCCGATAGAGAACACGGAGTTTTGCATGTATTGCACGCGCTTACGTGTGACAAGCGATGGAAAACTGAAACCATGCTTAATGCGAAACAGCAACCTTGTGGATATCCTAACATCTATGAGAAACGGCGCAAACGACCAAGAGTTAATGGAGCTTTTTGAACTTGCAAACCATAGGCGGCAGCCATTTAACAAAAATTAATAAGCATACATTGCATTTCATTTTTTGATATTTTATGCTTGAAGGTAAAAGAATTAACCTAAGACTAGCTGAAAAAGAAGACGTGCCCCTATTAGCGCAGTGGCTTAGTGATGTAGAATTTGCGGGAGATTATCAGCATTTTCCTGAGCAAATTTCTAAGGCGCAACTGGAAAAGCGAATACTTGAACAGAAGCTATACCAAACAAAATGGATTGATTTCATAATAGAAAAGAAGGACGGAACAAAAATTGAATGGGCTACCCATTACATCAGTGCGCCAAATTTCGGGTGGATAGAAATTGGCTACGCAATCGTTCCAAACGAAAGAAACAAGGGCTACGGAACCGAAGCAATACAAATCCTAGTGGATTACTTGTTCCTCACAAGAGAGATTGCTAGAATACAAGCAGTCATTAACAAGGAAGATGTGGCTTCTCGGCGAGTTTTAGAGAAAGCCCAGTTCAAGAAAGAGGGAATCCTTCGCAAGGCATTGTGGGATTCAAAGGGAAAATTGGCGGACGGTTATATCTACAGTATCTTGAGGGAAGAATGGAAAGAACCTAGAATTCTGGCAAAGGCTTCTCAAGCGAAGGAGTAATCTCACATGAAAATTTTGACTTATAGAGACTTATCACCTAAAGATGGGCTTCTACCTTTAATGGACCACGCTTTTCGCCGGCCATTCAATCAAAGGACATTTGAAAACTTCATAAAGAGCGACCCTTCATCCCCAGACGTATAAGCCTGATGACGACTTCCATGTGCTAGAGGACCCCGATGGCAACCTCTTCTGCGTGGTCCAAAAGGACACAGACCAAAGCAAGTCTTAAGAACCTAGCAACTGATGAAAGCCAGCATGACATACTTGCCTGATTCATTGTCCTACTGACATGCAACATCTCTCTATAGTCCTTAACGGTCTTTGTTGTTAAACAAATGAATTTCGCAGTCCAACAAATAGTATAGAGGACAGAAGATGCAGAGTTGATTTATCTCAACGAAAAACACAATGAAAAACCGAATCATCGCGAAAAATCTTAATACATCTTCGCGTGGAGACTATCGTTATGAGGGAAAGGATTGAACAAAAACACTCACAAACCAACTGATAAAGCGAAGACTAAGACAAAGAGATGGAAAATCATCATTCCCGTCGCCATCGCTGTCGTGCTCGCAATTTCTCTCTTAGGACTCTACTTGTTTCTCAACCGAGGAGCAGTAACACTCAGAACATTAACCGTAGACGACGATGGAACAGCAAACTTCTCAACAATAGAAGAAGCTATAAACGCAGCAAACCCCGGAGACACAATTCAGGTCGCATCGGGAACCTACAACGAAAGTTACATAGAAATAAAAAAAGCCTTAACACTTTCCGGAGAAAATAAAAACACCACAATCATTGACGGCAAAGGCTTGACCGGCGCAGTTATCGCCATAAAAGCAAACAATGTCAACATTAGTGGTTTCACAATACGAAATGCAGCATGGGGAACTGCAGGTATTTACATGGGAGACGCCCTTGGATGTGTTATCAGAAATACCATAATAGCCTCAAACGTTGGAGGATACGGCATTAGCCTATTCCGTTCTAGCAATAACAATGTAAGCGACAACATAATCACATCAAACGAAAGAGGCATCGATTTCAGCTATTCATCAAACAATATCGTTCATAATAATACAATTTCAAACAATGTAGATGGTATATACTTAAGTTACGACTCCACGCATAACACTTTCACCGCTAATACCATGGTGAACAACAGCTATCGCGGCTTTTACTGCTATTCATTCTACGGAGAAAAACCATGCGGCAATAACACGCTTATCGGCAATACTATAGCTGACAGTGAGAGAGGCGTACATCTTGAATCCTCAAACAATAATACTATTTATCATAATAACTTCATCAACAACACAATTCAAGTAATGCTAATGGACTCAACAAACTCTTGGGACAACGGTTATCCTTCTGGAGGAAATTACTGGAGCGAACACACTTGCATCGGTAATCCGAGTGATGGGTCACACCCCTATACCATAGACGCAGATGACATAGACCGTTATCCATTTCAGGACCCAAATGGATGGTCATCCTAAATCTCCTCGCCAAATTACTTTCCAACAAAACAGAAGACTCCACACGCAAAACCTGCTAGTCAAAACCTAATTCAACCTATATATAGGGGGCTATAACTCCGCAGACAGCTAAACAACACAGAATCTTTCTCAGTCTATAACTGGATTATTTTGGCTTCAAGCTTAGCCGTGTCAAGCAATGCAATCGTCGACTTCCCAGTCAAATATCCACAAAGCTCACCTGGATTAACAACCAACGTTTTGCCCTTTCTGTAAACCTCCGCTTTATGAAAATGTCCATGAACCACAACATCAAACCCTTCACTATCAATCAAAGCCTCCAACAACTCTTCCTCAGTCCCATGCAACAACGCAATTTTTGTATCGCCAACGACAATTTTAGCGAAACCTCCACGAATCTCCAGAGCTTGATTCTCGCTGAATCGTTTTTTCAAAAGTTCATGGTCCCCATCATTATTGCCAAATACGCCAATCATTTTTGCCTTTAACTTTTTGAATTTTGGAATCACGAATGGTGCAATATAATCTCCTGCGTGAAGAACCAAGTCAACTTTTTCCTCGTTGAATCTTTCTACGGCTTTTTCAACCATCGACAAACGGTCGTGCGTGTCTGAAATTATGCCTATCAACATCTTCTCACCTTCCTTTAACATTTTCATTTTTGGAAATAAAGCCTTCTCATAGTTTAATCATATAGAAGTTTGTTCTAGAGAATATTTCGATTCTCGGAATAGTTAGA